>JADLDC010000336.1 GCA_020846885.1 Acidobacteriota bacterium
CCAAAGTAAACCTTGCTGTTACCTCAGAGGTTCTGACCGCACCGTGGTTGACAACAATGAACTGGATCACGAGGAGTATGAGAAAGACCACAACGCCGACGACAAAATTCCCGCCGATAACGAATTCTCCGAACGCCTTGATCACGGCTCCGGCCGCCGTGACACCGACCTCGCCATTGGTCAGGATCAGCCGCGAGGTTGCCAGATTCAGGGCCAATCGAAACAGTGTTGTCAGCAGCAAAAGATTGGGGAACGAAGTGAATTTGACCGGCTCCATCGTGTACATTGAGACCAGCAGGACCATGACCGAGATCATCAGGTTCAAGCTGATCAGAACGTCGATAAGGATCGGCGGCAGCGGAACCAACAGTACAAGAAGAATGACGACCGCTGCGATCGGAACGGTTAAATGCGAATGCGCGCTGACGCGGTTGAGTATATTCTGGATAGGAAGATTTGCCATTGGGTTCGTCGGTAAGGTGAGCTGAGCCTTGCGGGTGAAAATTCAGCGTCGCGGCGGGAGACTGCAAATCGTATGCCGCGAATGAGATCGTCAAACGATCAAAATTTCGACCCGGGACAGACCCCGTGCTTGGACCTGGATCGCCGCGAAATTGCCTTTCCTCTGTTGAGGTTTACTTAAGAAGGTGTATTATCATAGAAAAGTCAGGCGAATCGCGGTGGACGCCCGACACGCTCAAGTCACCCAGGATCATCACGGAACTTAGTCATTAGCTGCAGCGGCAATTGGGTCTTAACGGCTGGGAGTCAGCCTGAATGAACCGCGTTTGGCCGCATTGCCGAGAGTTTTCACGCCCCTCCCAAACAAAGTTGCTTTATGTCCAGATCCTTAAAGGTACTCGTTGTTGGTGGTTCTGACCATGACGTCGATCAGTTGCGGCGCGATCTTGAACGCAGCGGGATCGACCTTCTAATGACAAGCGCGGATAGTCCACAAGGTTTTACGACCGCCGTGGTCTCCGATATCTGGGACTGCGTGATCGCATTTTCTGCGATCGATGGTTTCGGAGCCCTTGATGCATCTGCCCTGCTCAGGGACGCTCGCTGCGGCTTGCCGCTGATCGTCACAAGGGCCGCCGGAGAAGCATTTGAGACCGTAAAGACAGTTCTGTTCTCCGATGAATCTTTTGAACTAAGCGACGACGTCCGTCCGCTCGCAGAGGCCCTGATATCCTTGCCGCACAACGTGCGGCGGACATGCGGGCTCTCTCGGTCTGAGCTTAGCCGAAAGGTGCGGTTGGAAATAATGCGTGCCGGTATTGGCTCGCGAAGGCTGAGCGAATACCTTCCCAAGGTTCACTCCGCGATCCGGCAGGTAATTGACTCAGAAAACTGCTCCATTCTTTTGCGCGACCCGCTCACGGGCCGGACCGATTTTGAGTATTGGGCTGATAGCCGCGAAAGCCAGCCACCGCCTGACAGCGAGGTTCGCGGCCTAGCCGATCATGTGCTTCTTTCTGGTGAACCCCTGATAGTGAATAAAGAAGTACGGACAGCGGCCGGAGAATTGACGGAGATCGTGCGAAAAGCGGAGCCGTGGGCCGCATGGATCGGGGTGCCGCTGAGCACCTCTGCCCGTCCGTGCGGTGTGCTTGCGCTTCATCAGTATGATGAAGACGCGGTATTCACTGGGCAGGACCTTCATTTCCTTTCACTTGTGGCCGATCAGATCTCTATCGCCATCGAACGCCAGCGTTCTGAACAGGCGCTGATCGCTTCGGAAGAACGGTATCGGGACATGGTCGAGAACGCGATCGACATACTTTATGTTCATGACCTTCAGGGAAACTTTATTTCAGTTAATGCCGCGGCGGAACGAATAACTGGCTATTCGCGGTCTGAAATATTGAGGATGAACATGGCGCAGGTCGTCGCTCCTGAATTTCTGGACCGGACGCGGGAGATGCTTGCGGAAAAGCTTGGCGGCACGTCGGTTACGGCCTATGATGTCGAGATACAGACCAAGGACGGACGGCGGGCGACGCTTGAGATAAGTTCCAGGCTGATGTACGCCAACGGTTCGCCGGCCGGCGTTCAGGGAATCGCCCGCGACATAACAGAGAAGAAGCACCTTGAGGATAGATATCGCCAATCACAGAAGCTGGAAGCGATCGGGCTATTGGCCGGCGGGATCTCACACGATTTTAACAATCTCCTTATGGCCATAACCGGCTACAGCGAGATAACGCTGGCCAAGATGTCTCCTGACGATCCGCTGCGTCCGAGTATCGAAGGAATACGGGACACCGGAGAGCGGGCCTCAGCTCTGACACAGAGACTTCTTGCCTTTAGCCGGAAGCAGGTACTGAAACCGGTCGTGCACGATCTGAACTCGGTCATCTTGAGCATGGACAAACTGTTATGCCGGGTCCTTCGTGAAGATATCGAGTTCCGGATGGAACTTGACACCGGCCTTCAGAACATCAATGCCGACCCGGGCCAGATAGAGCAAGTGATAATCAACCTTGCGATCAACGCTCAGGACGCAATGCCAAGCGGCGGGCGCCTAACGATCAAGACCGAGAATATTCATGACGGATCGGCGAGGGCTGAGCCAGGGGCTTTTGTCAGAATGACGATAACCGATTCTGGTGACGGTATTGACGAGCAGATCATTGATCGCATCTTTGAACCGTTCTTTACGACCAAGGGATTCGGTAAAGGTTCGGGGCTTGGGCTTGCGACAGTGCATGGCATCGTGACCCAATCCGGCGGAGAGATATCTGTTCACAGCGTGAAAGGGCAAGGGACCGAATTTGAGATAGTTCTGCCTGCGGCCGACACGCTGCCTGAATTTCAAGAATGGCCGTCCAAGAAGTTTGAAGAGCTCTCCGGCACCGAAACAGTTCTGATCGTCGAGGACGATGCGTCGGTGCGGCGACTCGTCGGAGACGTGCTCGTTCACAAAGGCTACTCGGTCCTCGAAGCTTCGAACGGTGAAGAGGCGATCGCCATTTGCGACCGGCATAGCGGGACCATCGATCTGCTCTTAACCGACCTCGTAATGCCTCGGATGAGCGGTATTGAACTTACTGGAAGGGTTGCTGATCTGCATCCGGAAACACGGCCGCTTGTGATGACCGGCTATGCCGGTTCGATGGAATTTGCCGAGATGATCCCCAACTTTCGGGCTGCGTACATTGAAAAGCCTTTCACGCCGGAGATGCTTGCTCGAAAAGTACGGGAGGTTCTGGAGTCTGCAGCCCCTGTTGCCCCCACGCTTGAACGCGAGGGCCAGGAATCAGGAGATAGTTCGATCCATACAAATTGACCCGAGATCCGTAAAAATCGAGATCTTCCGCCCGAACGGCCTGGAAACTTGCGAATATCACCGCTGTCTAGGTTCCGGCCGTCCCGGACTCAGAGATATGATAGGCATCATGAAGTTCCACAGGCTCGGCCTTGCGCCGTAGGCGCATATTCAAAAATTCGACCAGGACAGAGAATGCCATTGCGAAATAGATGTAGCCCTTTGGAATATGCTGATGCAGCCCTTCGGCAATAAGGGTCACGCCGATCAAGAGCAAAAACGCAAGGGCGAGCATCTTGATCGTTGGATGCCGCTGGACAAAGGCCCCGATCGGGCCGGCGAACAGCATCATTGCAATGATCGAGACGACAACGGCCGCGATCATGATCCAGATCCCCGCCGGGCCGTGGCCGCCCTCCGCAACCGGTTTCGAGCTGACCATGCCAACGGCGGTTATCACCGAATCAAGCGAAAAAACGATGTCGAGGGCAGTGATCTGCACGATCACGCTGACAAATCCGGAATAGACCTTTTTTGCCGAATGCCCTTGTTCACCTTCCAAAGAACCGTGGATCTCGTGCGTTGACTTGGCTATCAGAAACAGGCCGCCGATAAGCAGGATAAGGTCGCGTCCGGAAACGCCCTGCTTGAACACAGTGAACAGCGGTTCGGTCAAACCCATCACCCAGGTCAGCGAGAAAAGCAGGATGACGCGCATCACAAGGGCAAGCGAAAGGCCGATAAATCGGGCCCGCGGCTGCTGGTCGGCCGGAAGCTTGCCCGACAGGATCGAGATGAAAATGACATTGTCGATACCGAGTACCAGTTCAAGGACCGCCAGGGTAACGAACGCTATCCAAAGATTTGGGTCAAAGAGAAATTCCATTTGTAATTATCCTGGTCCGGGGATCTGATGCATTCTAGCACGTTCTCAAATCGTAGCTGTGCATCGGCCGTATTCTAGCAGAGTTCTGAATTGAGTTGGGCCTATCGTTTGTAGGCCAACTTGCCGCCAACAAATACGGCAACCGCGGCGCCTTGAAAATTCCATCCATCGAAAGGAGAGTTTTTTGATTTGGACCGCGAATCGGCGTTTCGATATGTCCACGTCAGGCTAGGGTCTATCACGGTAATGTCAGCGATCGAGCCAGGCGTCAGCGTTCCGCGTCCTTCAAGCCCGAGTATCCTGGCGGGGTTGGCTGAACATAACTCGACGAGGCGTTCCAGGCCGATCACACCCGTGTGGACAAGTTCATTGAAGGCAAGGCCAATGCCCGTCTCAAGACCGGTAATGCCGAATGGGGCACGATCGTATTCAAGCGCCTTTTCATCCTGGTGATGCGGAGCATGATCGGTAGCGATGGCATC
>JADLDC010000337.1 GCA_020846885.1 Acidobacteriota bacterium
CCTACGCCCGTTATATAGCCTTCGATCACGGCACCGCGAAATTCATCCGGCGACTGTACTGTCAGGCGAAAGCGGTCATTGTTTTGCGAGACCTTTGTGTCTATCGGATTTTCAAGCACCGCGGCGACAGATGTACCGTTCGGTACAATGAATTCACCGATCCTCTGTGTGACGATACCGGGCGAACCGCCGCTGGCGGTGTCGTTCGGGTCATTGCTGGAATAGGCTCCCGTGTCGTTCTGATCGGCTCCGGTGCTATCGATCCCCAGCCCGGCGACAGCATCCGACTTCGTATAAACGCTTTCCGCAAAAACCGTTTCGCGAAGATAGTCGGTCGTAATGCGCCGTGTTACCTTCATGGCGTTGCCGCCGTCGATCGAAACGAATCTGACCGTGTAATCGGTCTCGCCCCCGACGCTTGAAATGGTAAGGTCCTGGCCCCGCAGCGTCGCGCGAACACGGATCGTCTTTCCGTTTGCGTCCTCGGCCTTGTCGCGGCCATCGGCGATAAAGCTGACAGGATCGGCTTTTGATGAGGCGAGCGTCACCTTGTTTCCGCTGACAAGGATCGCTATCTCTTCAGGCGCCTCGAGTTTTGACTCAAGGTCCTGCCGCTGGCCGGCCCCAACCCGCGAAGAGGCAAGCACATCAGCTATCTTCTCGCTCTTTGCAGCGTCAAGCTTGTATGTACCCGTCAAACCCGAAGCGGATGCACGGACCGGCGTGGACATGGCGGGCGCGTTCGGACGCGTCGAAGCCGCGCTGTTCCAATCGGGCGTTACGCCATATTTAGCGGCCAGAGAGTCAACGGAACGTTTCACGTCCGCCCAGTAACCGCGGACCGAACGATTTGTGTTGACGGCACCGAGAGCTTTGTTCGCGGATCTCGCAGCGTCAACGATCGCGTATATATCGTCACGGTTTTCGCGCCGCTGGGTAACGTTTTGGTCGAACGCCGCTACTTGATCCTTCAACTCGGAAACCCTGCGTTGAGCATCCTGCAAAGCCGGATCGAAACCGCCGTTCTTGCCCTGATATTCAAGTTCGTACCCGAGATCGTCGATCTGCGAGCTTAGCGTCATTACCGCATCACGGACCTCACGCTGCGACCGGCCCTGTGCCGCCGCCGAAAGGGCCAGTCCCGACATGACGATTGCAGCGAGCCCCGCTGACAAAAGCGCGTTATTAATGCGTTTCATATTCTTATCTCCGATTGACTGGAAAACTCGGCACACCACAGCCGCTGTACCGCTATGAAGCATTTTTCGTACCAGAAGTTGTTTGTCCCAAACGAACGTGCGAACGCCATGCTAGAATACGGTCGGTTGGCGTGCTCGATCGGCTTTCTCCGGCCGTTACGGCGTACCTCGCGTATCCAATACCCACAAGTTCTGATTGTGGTGCAAATTATTGATAGACAATGGTTTTGGCCGATCCTATGGATCTGAATATGGCAGGAAATTCTATGCGCGCGAGCATCCACTACGCGGGCGACCGGTTCTTTATCGCCACGCCGCCTAGCGGGCACGCGCAAATCATTGATGTTAATGGAGATAGACGGGCCGCCTCGACGCCAACCGAGCTGTTGCTTGTTGCTCTCGCGACCTGCGCGGCCGCTGATGTCGTCGCGATCCTTGAGAAAAAACGCCAGAAGGTGACGGATTATCGGGTAAACATCACCGGCACCCGGGCCGAGGATCACCCGAAGCGGTTTCTTGCCTTTCACATCAACCATATCGTGTACGGACAAACCCTTTCGGAAAAAGCCGTCGCCGACGCGATCTTTCTCTCTGAATCAAAATACTGCCCCATCGCCGCCACCATCCGCCCAACCGCCGCGATCACCAGCAGTTACGAAGTGATAGACGTTACCCAGACAACTCCGGCAGGCGGAAACGATATGAACCGGGAGCCGTGATCGTCGCCCTCATTGGGAGGGTGACAGCGAAGGTTCTGCCCGGCGGAGCGTTCGGCGGATAAATGATCTTTTGGGGCTCAAAAATCTGAGCACGGACGGGGTCGTGTTGAAATCTGGTATATCTGGTATCTTTCAAATCAGCGCGCCGGCCTATAATAAATGAAACAGAGAGCATCCCAGAATCGGACGATCTTCCTGACGGATGTTGAAAAACGCCGCTACAGGGAACGGTTGGGCCGCGGCCTTCGATATGGCGACGCGTTCGATGTGCTGCGAACGCTTGACCCCGGCAGCGTTGATCTGCTGTTCGCGGACCCGCCCTATAACCTGAGCAAGAGATTTGGGAAGGAAAGTTTCATTCAGGCGCGTTCAGATGTGTACGAGGCCTGGCTGCATTCCTGGCTGGAGCTTTGCGTACCGTTACTGAAGCGGACGGCGAGTGTATATATCTGCGGCGACTGGCGCTCGGGGTCCGCGATCGAGCGGGCGGCGTCGCGCTATTTTAAGCTCAGGAATCGCATCACTTGGGAACGAGAAAAGGGGCGAGGGGCGAAGGCGAATTGGAAGAACGCTTCTGAGGACATCTGGTTCTTTACGGTATCTGATGAATTTACCTTTAATGTCGACGCCGTCAAACAGCGTCGCCGCGTGCTTGCGCCCTACCGCGAGAATGGAAAGCCAAAAGATTGGGAGGAAACAGGATCAGGGAATTTTCGGGACACGCATGCATCAAATCTGTGGACAGACATCACCGTTCCATTTTGGTCAATGCCTGAGAACACCGATCATCCGACGCAAAAGCCGGAAAAGCTGCTGGCGAAGATAATTCTTGCAAGCACAGATCCGAACGACCTGATCCTTGATCCCTTTTCGGGCAGCGGCACAACGGCGGTTGCCGCCAAAAAGCTTGGCCGCCGCTATCTGGCGATCGAATCGGATGAAGAATTCTGCCTGCTTGCCGCCAAACGCCTTGAGGCGGCGGAAGAATGCAGATCGATCCAAGGCTTTCAGGACGGTGTTTTTTGGGAAAGAAATTCTCTGCCCGCCCGCTAGAATGCGCCGGTTGCCCCGATCCAAGTTCGCAACGGCCGATTGACTCTATTACAATCTCAGTTTCGGATCGAAATTTATGAAGGCGATCTTGCCAAATGCCACGATCGGTGTTTTTGGAAGCGGCCAGCTTGGGCGGATGTTTGCTATTGAGGCACGCAAGATGGGCTATCGCGTGCACACTTTTTCGCCGGATACTGACACGCCGACGGGACAGGTGGCCGATAAGGAAACGACGGCTTCATACGACGACCTTTATGAGGTTAGGACATTTGCCCAGAGCGTCGATGTGGTGACGTTTGAATTTGAGAACGTGCCGGCGGCGACGGTCGAGGCGGCGGCGGAATTTGTCAGTGTTTTTCCAAAAGGGGAGATCTTGCACACGACACAGAACCGGCTGCGCGAAAAGACATTTTTGTCCGCGAACGGCTTTCCGGTTACTCCGTTCCGGCACATTAAGCTGATCGATGATCTTTATCGTGCGACGGACGAACTCGGTTTTCCGTGTATTTTGAAGACCGCCGGGTTCGGTTACGACGGCAAGGGCCAGGCAAAGCTGAACGCCCATCATGACATTGAACCGGCGTTTGCGGCGATGAACGATCAAGCGTCGGTCCTCGAAGCGTTCGTCGATTTTGAAAAGGAAGTTTCGGTCGTCTGCGCCCGCGGGCAGGACGGTACGTTCGTTCACTACGGTGTGATCGAGAATGACCACGTCGATCACATTCTTGATGTTTCATTTGCTCCAGCGGCGGTGGCGGACAAGGTTTGCGCCGATGCGGTGGACATAGCCCGACGCATTGCGGAAACGCTCGATTTCGTCGGTACGCTGTGCATTGAGTTTTTTCTCACAACGGACGAAAAGCTCCTCGTCAACGAACTCGCGCCCCGGCCGCATAATTCCGGCCACCTCACGTTCGGTCCCTGCGTCACCTCACAATTCGAACAGCAGGTCCGCGCTGTTTGCGGCCTTCCGCTTGGTTCGACCGAATTTCACCGCCCGGCCGCAATGGCCAATCTGCTCGGCGATCTTTGGCAGAATGGAGAACCAAACTGGGCCGCCGCACTGGCCGATCCCGCAATAAAGCTTCACCTCTACGGCAAAGCCGAGGCGAAACCCGGCCGCAAAATGGGCCACCTGACCGCCATTGCGGAAACCGCCGAAAGCGCCGTGGAAA
>JADLDC010000338.1 GCA_020846885.1 Acidobacteriota bacterium
CTCGAATTGACTTTCCGTATCGGCATAGCCATAATCTGGCTCTTGTTCTTTTTGTAATTTTGAAGTTCCGCGCGTGGGAGAAGTCGGGTGTGAATCCCGCACGATCGCGTCACTGTAATGAAACGGCCATCCAAGGACACGTTTCTTAGTCAGAAGCCCTTTGCGCGAACTTGCCGAGTTGAATGTTTCGCGTCAAAACATCCAGGCAGACAAGACGATTTTGTTGCCCTGTTTTCCGGTATGTTGACGCGGAGGACAGGGCAATTTTAATGTTCGACCAGAGAAGACCATTTTCATACGGCATTGCGATCATACTCATTGCGGCATTGCTTTCCGGCGCATGCTATCGCAGCGTGGCGCCGCCGCGCGAAGTTCCGGTGCGTACATTTACGGACGACCTCGGCCGGAAAGTGTCAGTACCGCAGAAGATCGAGAGCATTGTTTCGCTGGCGCCGAACCTGACCGAGATCATCTTCGCGGTCGGCGGCGGCGATCTGCTCGTGGGCGTGACGACGTTTTGCGATTACCCTGCCGCGGCGAAGTCGATACGCAAGGTCGGCGATACGCAGAAGCCTAATATCGAAACGATAATTGCCCTGAAGCCGCAGATCGTTTTTGTCTCGACCGCTTCTCAGCTTGAGGGATTTACAAAGACGCTTGAAGAACAGCGGATAGCTGTGTTCGTCTCCCGGCCGAATTCGCTTGACGACATTTACAAGAGCATAGAAACGATAGGCCAAATAGTCGGGAATCCGGAACGAGGCGAAAAGCTTGTTGATGATATGAAGGGCCGCGTTGCCGCCGCTCGCGGACGAGTCGTTTACGGGAGTGCACCGCGTGTTTTTGTTCAGATCGATAAGGATTCGCTTTACACCATTGGGCACGATTCATACATAACGGACATTATATCTCGGGCTGGCGGCGTTTCGGCGACTGCGGACCTGGCGACCGCGTACCCAAAGATCAGCAAGGAAACGGCCCTTGCGATGAACCCGGATGTGATCATTATTTCGGAAAGTGAGAACGATCGTGTGCCGAACGAGGCATTCCGAAATTCGCCGGCGGTAAAGAATGGCCGTGTGTATTTGATCGACGCCGATCTGCTTTCGCGGCCCGGCCCGCGGGTTGTCGATGCTCTTGAGCAAATAGCGGAAAAGCTGAAACAGTGATACTGCATACGAACGATCGAACACTGAACGCCGAGAGTTCGCCTAAAGACATATTTGGACCGGAGATCAAAAACCGCATTGTTCCTTACCGCCGGGCTCGTTGCCGCTCTGCTGCTAGGGACGGCATTTGGCAGCGAGAGCCTTTCGTTCCTCGATCTAAGCAGTGCGGAGCGGACGATATTATTTGACATTCGCATCCCGCGCGTATTGCTGGCCGCGTGTGTCGGCGCAAGTTTGGCGGCGGCCGGTGCGGGGCTGCAGGCGTTGCTGCGGAACCCGCTGGCTGAGCCTTATCTGCTTGGTGTTTCAAATGGTGCGGCGTTGGGTACGATGCTCGCATTCGTGTTCTTTGAACAAACGGAATGGTCGCGGCCGGTACTGTCCATCATAGGCGCCGGGGCGGCGACCTTTGCGGTTTACAGCATGGCGCGGAGCCGGGCGGGCATGAATGTTGAGCGGCTCGTGCTTTCCGGCGTGATCGTAACGACATTTCTTTCGTCGATCATCGTGATGCTGACAAGCGTGCTCGACGCGGCAAAGCTGCGAAGCTTTACGTTTTGGCTGCTTGGCGATCTTTCACAATCGACCGTGAACGGCGTCTATCTTGCGTTCATCGTTGCGGTTGCCGGAACTCTGGTCCTGACGTGGCAGGCAAGGGCGTTGAACCTGATGATGATCGGTGAACGCGATGCTTTTGACCTCGGCGTCGAGGTCGGCCGCGTTCGGATGATCGTTTTCGTCGCGGTCGCTGCCATGGTCGGATCAACGGTCGCGGCGAGCGGATCGGTCGGATACGTCGGATTGATCGTGCCGCATCTTGTCAGGCTCGCTTCAGGAAGCGATAACCGAACCGTGCTCCCGTTTTCAGCGATCGCGGGGGCGGCGTTTGTCGTCATCGCTGACCTGGCGGCAAGGACGGCTATCGCTCCGCGCGAGCTGCCGGTCGGGGCGATAACCGCATTGATCGGGGCGCCGTTGTTCATCTACTTGCTTCGGCGAAGATGAGCGGCGCGGAGTTTTGAGGTTGATGCTTGAAGTAGAAGAACTAAATGTTGGTTACGGCGGCAAGCCTGTTCTGCAGGGCATTTCTTTCACTTTGCGCGAAGGCCGGATCGTTGGGTTGCTCGGGTCGAACGGAGCGGGAAAAACAACGCTGATCAAAGCGCTGAATGGCACACTGTCCGCGATTGCCGGGGCCGTGCGGCTGAATCGACGTGAGCTGGCCGGTATGTCGCGCCGCGAGATCGCACGGCGAATTGCAGTTGTTGCGCAAGAGAATGAGACGAAGTTTCCGATAACCGTCCGCGAGTTCGTTCTGGCGGGAAGATTTGGGAATGGTTCGGCATTCGGCTGGGAGTCTGCTGAAGACATTCAGGCCGCAGAGCGGGCGATGGCCGAATGTGAGCTTGACGGGTTCGAGGGCCGTTTAATGAACGAATTGTCAGGCGGTGAGCGGCAGAGAGTTGTGCTGGCCCGAGCATTGGCGACAGGTGCAAACGTGCTTTTGCTGGATGAACCGACCGCGAATCTTGATATTGCCCATCAGGCGACGATGTTCCGGCTTGTCCGTGAAAAATGTAGGGCCGAAGGTTATTCGGCGGTGGTTATCACGCACGATCTAAACCTCGCGGCCGAGTTTGCGGACCAACTTATTATGCTCGACCAGGGCCGAATGCATGCGATCGGCACGCCGGAGGCCGTCCTAAGTGAGGAGAGTTTGAAAGAGGTTTTTGATGTGACCGTTCTGCTCGACAGAAATCCCGCGAGCGGGAATGTAAGAGTTACGACGGTCTATTGATAGGTATGTTTTGAGTCCCGCTTTTCAAGCGGCCCTCAAACGCCCGTGAGACAAGCGATGCAAAGGAAGTTTGGTGCAATGCCAACACTGCCCACGCAACAGTGAGGCCAATCGCGAAATGGCCGCAGTCTGGAACTTTGCTCGTTCTGTCAGGTTACGAACCATTCTGCGTGTGGGCAGAAGAGGAGCAAAATGAAGATAGTTGGA
>JADLDC010000339.1 GCA_020846885.1 Acidobacteriota bacterium
GGTTAACGATTGGCTCTGAAGAGGGAGGCTTCTCGTTTGAGGATCGTCAGACCCTTAACGATATCGTGAGAGAGCGAATATGTGAATCTGACGCGATTCTAGTTGGAAAGGTGACCGCCAAGGAATCACAACTGACATTAGGCGAAGATTTCATCTTCACGGATTACACGATCGCCGTGGAAACTCTGCTAAAGGACGATGCAGGCCAGTCTCTCCGACGCGCGAATAGTATCATTGTCACACGGGCCGGCGGTAAAGTCGCATTGAACGGCCGTACGATAACCGTCGTCGATCGCAATGCAGGACGGCTCCTGATCGGAGGGAAGTATCTGCTGTTTCTAAAGCGCATACCGAAAACCGGTGCTTATACGACCCTTCCTGGATCAAGTTCAATATCCGATAGCGATGGACAGTTGGCAAAGCTTACGGACCAAAGACGGGGTGAATTCTCATCAGATGTATTTGCTAGTTCAGTGATTGACTTGATCGGTTTCTATAAAACCGCCCCGTGTGAGTGCAAACCGTGATGAAAATCGAAATGCGACACTATTTTGGGGCTCTGCTAATCGTCGCGTCTGCCACGATGGTTTTTACGACACTCGTTTATCTGAGACAGTCCTTAGCGTCGAGTTGTTCTACTACTGTCGGCTACAAATGGGCATGCGGCAGCACAATTGGGTATAGTCTCACAGGCTTCAATACGCAGCAGGCTCAAAAGATCCAAGTGGCTATCGCAATTTGGAACGGCCTTTCACATTCAAGCCGAGTTACCTTGGTAGAAGCCAGTTCGATCTACCCGTCGAAACTCTCATTCGTGGCCGCGACGACTGGTGGCAGTGCAAACAGCGCAAGAGGTTGCGATTTAGTAAATCGGAGCATTCGCGATTACCACGTCGCGGACCAATACACACGAAAGTAAAAAGTTGTTGACTAATCCACAACATACCAATATGATCTGCGCGTTTTGGCTGTCGTTATTCGGGATCCGTAACTATCGCTAGTCGTTTCGGTTGATGAGAGGTCGCTTTTCAGAGGTGTGCTATGAATTCAAACAAATTGATGTGGGTCGTCGTCGCATTCTGTATCACTGCGACTCTCGCGATCGTTTTCGATGTCGCGGATGTTCGAAGCCAGGAGAAATCGAACATTTCTCCGAAAGAAACGTCCCCAATTGCGAACCCAGATCTTAGTAAATACGGTGTAGCAGATTACGAAGGCGTAGTTTCACTTAATGCTATCGAGTTGGAACAACGCAAACAGTTGAACGCACGTTACGATAACCAGGAATGGGTGATGAAGAACGTCCATCCCGAAACAGGTAAAGTTGGACGTTATACAGAGTCAACTCCTCCTCCGCTTATTCCAGTCCAGGAGAGTGACGTGGTTATCATCGGGCGGGTGGTCAGCGTCGAGGCACACCTTTCAAACGACAAGAGTGGCATCTATTCGCAGTACACCATTAAGGTCGATCAATCATTAAAAAATACTCTAGGAAAAAAGCTTGAACGGGGTGTTCTGATCCAAATCGATAGGGCCGGTGGCGTCGTTCGCTATCCAAACGGCCAGTGCGTACTTTACTTAGAGAGCGATAAGGGGCTGCCTGACGTAGGGCGCGAATATGCCTTCTTTCTTAAATCCGAGAATAAAGGTGAAAGTTTAGCGATCGTGTCCTTATACGAGCTACAAAACAACCAAACCGTTCCCCTTGATTCCGGGCACCCTGCGGATGATATTAAGCGCCTAGGCAGATCCAGCTTTATCGAAAAGATCCGAGCTAAGTTATCCTGACCGGACCGCCGTCAGGAATGTCGCGAGGAATAAGGACGGGGCAATGAAAAACGTGTATCAACCAGTCCTACAGATATCTCTCATAGTGAGTTGTCTGATTGTTTTGTCTCTTTATTGGTCATCAAAGCGGACGAAAGCAGAAATTGTATATGGGAGCCTTTACTTAATTAAAGCATTCTTTTCGCAAACGTGCTTACAACCAGATAATCTTTCCTGGCAGCCTTGTACCGCCATCCTGCGGTTCCAGATGGCGGGCGTAGTGTTGAGTAGATAGAGCTGTCATAATTTGACCTCTCAAACTTTGCCATTTTTCAACGGTTCCCGAAGAGCCGACTGCCGCCGGCGAGCGTGATAATGATCGGCGATGTGAGGACATCCAATAAGTGCCTGCGTCAACTGGTTTCTGAACCAGATCTTTGTATGAAAATTAAGCCGCTAGTCGCGACGGTCATCTTAGCCTTAACACTTCTTGCTTCGGCGCAAGCTCAGAAAATTGGAAAGGAGTCTATTCGGTTTGAAGATAAGAATCGTACGTTCTATCTATTTGTACCGGAAACGTCGGAGCCATCTTCCAAGATACCTGTGATCGTTTTACTTCACGGCTCTGGGCGCAATGGGCTTTCGCTGGTTGAGAGATGGCGGGATCTGGCAAAGCGAGAAGGCGTTATTCTCGCCGGGCCGGACTCGTTGAACTCCGAAGAGTGGAGGACAAAGGCCGACGGGCCGGACTTTATTTACGCGTTGGTAGAGAACTTGAAGGCCAAATATCCAATTGACGCTCGGCGGATCTACCTTTTCGGACATTCTGCAGGCGCCATTCAGGCACTATCTCTCTCGTTGCTCGAGTCAGAGTACTTTGCCGCGACAGCGGTTCATGCTGGATCGCTGGCGCCTAACATGGCCTCGTTTGTTCAAAGGGCGAAACGCAAAATACCGATCTCTATCTTTGTCGGTACAAATGATGAATCGTTCCCGTTGTCAGTAGTTCGCTCGACACGCGACACGCTGAACAGCAATGGCTTTAACTCCGAGCTTACCGAGATCAAGGGCCACACACATTCCTACTACGACCGGGCAGAGCAGATCAACCTCGATGCATGGGCATTTTTAAGAAAGCATGAACTTAAAAGCGATCCTAAGTTTGAGAAGTACCGGTTCGAAAGCGCCAAATAGATCGAACATTGAAATTTAGTAAGCAAACAACGCAGAAGGACAGAGCCCCCGTTTAGAGAATCATCGTGTTCGGCATTAAAATGCTATGCATGAACGATCTGCTGACCGGCACGGTAAAAGGCCCGGGGATTCTTCCGCATGAGTATCTATTTATTACCCGCGACAACGACCGGACGCGGATCGGGGAATTTGTCCATTACGAGGCAAAGGTCGGCGATGAGCGGCGGCGGATCGTTGGGACGATAACGGCGCGCAAACTTGTGCGGAATTTGCCGGACGCGTTTTTGGCCGATCCGGCCACGCCGCCGGCGGCGGTCGCTTTGCTGATCGGGATCGAGGGCGATCTTGAGATATATGAAGTAACTGTTTCGACGATCGGGTATTTCAGCGAACGCTTAGGCGATTTCGTAAATCCGCGCATCCCGCCGCAGCCGGGCGATCCGGTACACATTGCCTCGAGCGAAACACTGGCCGGAATGCTCAGTCCGCGAACTGTTGCACAACCGGGCTCGGCGCATATCGGCAGCCTTTTAACGCGAGAGTCTGGCGATGTGCCGGTTGTGCTCTCGGTCCGCGATGTCGTCTCGACCCATCTTGCGATACTTGCCTCGACCGGTGCCGGAAAATCCTATACGGCCGGCGTGCTTGTCGAAGAACTGATGCGGTCTTACAACCGGGCCGCCGTTCTCATTGTCGATCCGCACAGCGAATATCACACAATGGCGTCGGTGCAGGGTGACAAGGCGTTCGCGGGCGATGACGGTTACAAACCGGAGGTAAAGATATTCACGCCCGACAAGATACGCGTCCGCTTTTCTACGCTGACCGAGGCGGATGTGAAATATCTTCTGCCCGACGGCACGTCCGACA
>JADLDC010000340.1 GCA_020846885.1 Acidobacteriota bacterium
CGATGTCCAATCAGGCCGCGGCCCTCGTGGTCTTACCGGTCGCGGTGAAAACAGCCCTTGCGCTTGGGTTGAACCCGCGAACGTTCATCGTTGCCGTGACGTATGCGGCCTCGTTCTCGTTTATCACGCCGCTTGAGCCCGCGTGTGTGCTGGTTTATACGCCGGGTCGTTATCGATTTATGGACTTTGTAAAGATCGGGACGATTCTGACCATAATCGTCTTTGTGACCGCGATGGTATTTGTTCCGATCTTCTGGCCGCTCTAAACCCCGCCCGTTTTTTGTATCTCACGCAGCGATAATCCGCGCTTTACGATCAACAGCAGGCCGATGGCGGTCCAGAACAATATTCGGCCTTTGCGTATGATGGCGATGGTAATACCAATGCCGGCACCGGCCGCGATGGTCTCGGCGACAAACTGAGAACCGGCTTCGTCCACGCCAATGACAAACGGAACAAGCTTGAAAACTATTGTGATAAGACGGCTGACCGTTTCGAGCAAAAAGGCGTTCAGCAGTGAAGATTCGCCGAGGCGGGTCAAGATGAGCCACACTTCGGCAATGCCGAGAAGATGGAATGCCGCCTCAAACAGGCAGATCGGCAAAAAGCGGCGCGGATGACGGCGGTAGAATCCGTAGATCAGGTTTTCAAAAAGCCGAACCTCGGCCCGGCCATTTTCAAGCAAGCCGCGGGCAAACCCGCGTTGATAGAGCTTTTCGCAGATCTCGCTGGCAAAGTGCCACTGCTTAACGACCATGACGATACCCAATATCAGCAGTCCGCCAAGCACCCCGATAAGTACATCAATAGACCATCGCCATCCTTCGTCAAGCTGAAAGCCCCGCACAAAGGCAAACGAGCCGAGCAGAAGAAAGACGCTTGTGACAAAGCTGTAGAAAAGGTTTTCGGTCGCGACCGACGAAAGCCCGACGACCAGCGGCAGACGCTTTCTTACAGCAACCGCTTTGGCGGTTCCGCTGACAAGTATGCCGAGCGGGATCATACTGCTCATTGCCTCGCCGATGATGACAGCCGGAATCGTATCGCGAAGGCTAAGCTTGTACGGATCGTACACGGACAGCTTCCACGCCGAGGCCCGCGTCAATATGCGTGCAAAATAGATAAGCAGAATGATCGCAAAGCCGGCCAGCCCGAACCGCTCGATATTGCCAAGAATATCCGCCAGCCCAACAGACCAAACAAAATAACAGAACAGGCCTATCCCGGCGACCGTGAGTATGATCCCCAAAAGTTTGAGACGGCTGACATGACGCTGATGGATTGCGGCCGGTTTGTCGGCCGCGTCGTGGTGATTTGGTTCAGAACTCACTGCTTTGCCAATGCTGACTTTCGCGATTAAAATGTTATTTTATCCAACTTAAGACATCAAAAACACTTCTATTAGGAAAAACTTTATGAGCACTGCCACTGGAACCGCCTTTTCTGTACCCGCATTGACCGTTTTATCGGAAGAAGAAGAACTATTTCGCGCATCCGTTCGCGAATTTGCCGAAGGCGAAGTTCGCCCACGCGTCGAGGCGATGGAGCATGCCGCAAAGCTTGATCCTGACCTGATAAAACAGTGTTTTGAGCTTGGGCTAATGTCCATCGAATCGCCGGAAGAATACGGCGGTGCGGGCTCGACGATATTTAACGCAATTGTTGCGATCGAAGAACTTGCTCGTGTTGACGCCAGCATTTCGGTCTTTGTCGATGTTCACAACACGCTCGTCACCAATGCGTTTATGCGCTGGGCGAACGACGATCAGAAAAAGAAATATATGCCCCAACTGGCCGAAGGACGTGTGGGCGCCTATGCATTGAGCGAGGCCGGTTCCGGTTCGGATGCGTTTGCGTTAAAGACGCGGGCCGTTGACAAGGGCGATCATTTTGAATTGACCGGCCAGAAACTTTGGATAACGAACGGCAACGAGGCCGAGATATTTATTGTCTTTGCGACGATCGATCCGGAAGCGGGCTATAAAGGCATTACGGCATTCATTGTCGAAAAACAGTTCGAGGGGTTTTCGGTTGGCAAAAAGGAGGACAAACTCGGCATTCGGGCTTCATCCACGACCGAACTTATCCTTGATAACTGTAAGGTCCCGAAAGAAAATGTTCTTGGCGAGGTTGGAAAAGGCTACAAAGTTTCGATCGAGACCTTGAACGAAGGACGCATCGGCATTGGCGCCCAAATGCTTGGGATCGCTCAGGGAGCATTTGAAGCGGCACTCAAATACACCGCTGAACGCGAGCAATTTGGCCAATCGATCGGCAGTTTTCAGGGTGTTCAGTTCCAACTCGCCGAAATGGCGGTCGAGATCGAGGCAACCCGTTTGCTTGTTTACAACGCCGCTCGGCTCAAGGATGCCGGCAAGTCGTTCCTGAAAGAAGCGGCCATCGCCAAACTATATTCGTCCCGCTGCGCCGAACACGTCTCGTCCAAAGCCATCGAACTCTTCGGCGGCTACGGCTACGTAAAAGATTATCCGGTAGAAAAATTCTGGCGTGATTCAAAGATCGGAGCCATCTATGAAGGCACATCTAATATGCAGCTGCAGACAATTGCCAAGCTGATCACGAAATAAGCGTGCTAAAATCCCGGCTATGGAAACGGTAAAGGTCAAGATACTTGAACCAAAGGCCAAACGCCTGCTGATCGAGCTCGAAAATCTTAAACTTATCGAGATCGAAAGCGGCAAAATGGGCAAAGTTGCCAGGCGCCGGTTTGGCAGCATGAAAGGGTTGATCGATCATGTGGCAGACGATCTTAACGCACCTGTAAATGAGTTTAAGGAGATCGGCTAATGCGTATTTTGATAGATACCCAGGCACTGCTCTGGTATCTTGAGGGCAACGCTGAGCTTTCCCGCGGTAAACGCGATACGATCCTCAACCCCGCGAATGAAGCATTTGTAAGCGTTGCGTCTCTTTGGGAAATAGCGATAAAGATATCGGCCGGAAAGCTAAAGCTGAAAGGTTCGATGACCGAACTCCTCGATCAGCTGGCCGCCCAATCGATAGAAATTCTCACCATCGCGCCGGGCCATGTCCTCCAAATGGCGAGCCTGCCGCCGCTTCAACACGCCGATCCCTGCGATCGGTTCGACCGAATGATCGCCGCCCAATCGAAAGTAGAGTTTCTAACGATCGTAACAACCGACACTAGACTTGCCGATTACGGTGTTAAGATCGTTTAGCCAGGCCGCTGCAATTGAGCAGAACTACTATTCTAACAAGACGGTAAAGCCTGAAACCGTTTTTGTCCTGGAAGAGATATTGTCGAAATGATCACCGCCGTCGAAACTCAGGAGAGGATGAACGCGGACCCTCGCTGGTGGAAGGTCGCGTTGATGGATTTTGTTGACGACTTTCGGTTTCATAAAGACCCGGCGGCGATCGAACAGGCCTTTGAGCCAAGCGATGAAAAGCGCGACGCGGCTTTTTCGGCGGTTATCGAGACACTGTGCGACGAATTAGGTCTTTCTATACCATCGTGGCTTCAACAGGTCCCGAACTGTCACGAACCGTTCTTTGTCGCCGGCATTGAAAATCTGAAAGCGACCGCACTGGTCGAAAGCCCAATCCGATTCCGCGTCCGCAATGTTTTTGTGCTTGCAAACTTCCTAACCCGCGTTTGACCACCTCAGCCTATCAAGCCGTCCGATGAGGTCGTCGAATGGCCCTTAAGGTTATGCATTGGCATCATTTTTAAGCATCAGCTGTGGAGCGCAATATCATCGCGTTTACAGCTTCCTCGCAACGATCGCTACTGCATTCAGGTGCTGACCATATTTCCTGAACGCCCTTCGCATCGCCAGAATGCGCTTCCGCTCTTTCGGGTGCGTTGCGATATTGAACAAGATCCTCGCGGTCCTCAAGAAGCCTTCGTCATGAATGATCCTTGCGGGTTCGAGCAATTGCATTGAGTTTGTGTCAACACTGACAATAGTGAATCCCTCGGTTTCCAACAAATTCGACCATTCGTCCACGGTCAAAGGCCTGGCATTGACTTTGATCGCTTGGGAGAGCTCCTTCAAAAGGTTCGTTTTGGTCGTTTCTGAGATGTTCTCTGGTGTAAGGCCAAGCTCATGTATTCCATATAGGCCGCCTTGCTTCAATATCCGTCGGGCTTCTCTAATGATCTCCGATTTTCGGTGATCCGCTTGCATTGTCAGCATCGCTTCGCCGTAAACCTTGTCCTTTGAATTTTCACCAAGCCGTGTATCGGCCGCACTTGTGTTGATGATCCTTCGAGTCTCTCCATCAATGACCTTTTTCAAATTTGCCGCAGCCGTTTCGTCAAGTTCGATCCCGACGTAAGATCTCGGACTTCTCCGCAAAGCAAGCGAAGCGGTAAATCCCAAGCCTGGGGCAAACTCGACAATGTCGTCCGTTTCTCTAATATTAAGGGCATTTATAAGCCTAGCGGTCAGATCGCGCCCGCCCGGACGCAGAACCTTCTTCCCCATTCTTGCCAAGATCCAATGCCCCTGATGTACGTTTGTTCGCTGCGTATTCATAATTGCCTGTTATTCCGGCACGGCGTTCCATCCCCGTTTTGGGGCTGACTCTTTCCCATTTCTTCTTTTGATGATCTGATAAAATGCGCGGAACCTCTGTGCCTAAAGTCACAGCGGGTACAATTCCGGCCTGAATTGAGCGGCAATTTTCGGGCATGGCGGCCAAGATGACTGAATCGGCTGATCCAGTCATCTTCCCCACTTGAGTTTATTCCGCAGCACGTCAAAGTAATTGCGGTTCGGCGGTTGGACGATGTTGAAGGTAGTGCGGCTTTTGCGGATGATCACGCGGTCGCCGGCGATCATTGTGTAACCGATCTGGCCGTCGAGTGTGAGGACGACATTCTCTGCCTCGTTGACCAGTTTCAGCTCGATCTCGGATGAATCCGGGATGACGATCGGGCGATTTGTTAGCGTAAATGGGCAGATCGGGGTAACGACGACAGCGTTCATTGACGGGTAGATTATCGGCCCCCCGGCCGAAAGGTTATAGGCGGTCGACCCGGTCGGAGTAGATACGATCAATCCGTCCGACCGGAAAGAGTTAACGAATTGATCATCCAGATCAACCTCGATCTCGATAATTCTGGCCAAAGCGGCCTTATTGATGACGACATCATTGAGAACGCGTCCCTGTGCGATCAACTCGTCATCGCGAAAATGGCCTGCTCGCAGCATTACGCGGCTATCGACATCATATTCGCCGCCAAGTATTGTCTCGAGCGCCGGAAACATCTCCTCAATGCGAAATTCGGTCAGATAGCCGAGACTCCCGTAATTAACGCCGAGCACAAGCACCTGCCGGTCGCCGATCAACCGGGCGGTCGAGATCATCGTCCCGTCCCCGCCCAGGACAATGATCAGGTCGGCATCGAATCGGTCACTCGGCCCCGCCGGAGATTCGGTAGAAAGGTCTGGCTTGCCGCTCTCGGCATACGGTTCGCCGGTCAAGGTCACTCCACGCGCCGCGAGCCAGTCAGACAGTTCACGTGCTGTCTGCCATGCTTCCGTATGATTCGGTTTAACAACGATCCCGACCGTTTTTATCGCCGCATTGGCCATCTAATGCGTTCAATGATTGAACAATCAATGCGAAACTGCAAGCGGCCCCTTCGACCCTCTTTCAATAGCCGAAAGAAGGCGCAAGATGCTCAGAATAGGAAGTCTTGCTTTGAGAGTTGAAGAAAAGCGGTGATCCAGGATCCTTTCTTTATCTTGCGCCCTCTTGCGGCAAATATCTTTCGCTTGTGTCTTTCGCATTTTTGCGGCAACAAATCTTTGGTATGCGTTCGCAATTGGCGCTTTAACATACTCTAAAATATTGGTCGCCAGCAGGCGGGCGGGGCCAGGCGGCATAAGATACAGGTCACCATATCGAGAAAGCCTGCATCCAATGAAAGCGGCACAAATTTGGCATGTTGCCCTTGGATTCGCCTTAATTAAATTGGTTCTCGATCATATTTTTGTTAGTATTTCAGTTTGTCCGCCTCAACAGAGATCTTGGTTTTATTGGGAAATAGAGATGTTAAAGTTCTTCAATCGTCTTGAAAAGACGCGCAATTTCGTTCTTTTGGCCTTTTCTGTACTGATGGTCCTCAGCCTGGTCATGTTTTACCAGCCTAGGGATGCCGCCCTAGGAGCCGGCCTTACGCGGAGCGAAGAGACGGCGGCAAAGGTGGCCGGTCAGTACATCACCGTCGGCGAGATCGCCCGGCAAAAGGAAAACTTCAGCCGCGGCGGCCGCGGCGGTTCTATCCCCGCCCGCACTATCCTGAACTCGCTGATCGGCAGCCGCATTGCTCGTGCCGAGGCCGACCGTCTTGGCCTTCGAGCGTCTGATGCAGAGGTTGCGGATTACATAAGAACGCAATACAAGCCGACCGACGGTAAACCTTTCGACAAGGCTGCCTATGAAGCAAACGCGATCGAGCAGGAAGGCAGCGTATCGGCCTTCGAAGAGCGTATTCGCGATGGCCTGAGTGCCCAAAAGCTGCGAGCGTTCCTTACCTCCGGCATTTCGGTCTCGGAAGAAGAGCTGCTTGAAGATTTTAAGCGAAAGAATGTAAAGTTCGAGCTCTCGTACGTCTCCGTTAACCCGGCGGACCTGGCCCCGTCGATCACACCGACCGACCAGGAACTTCACGATTACTTCGACAAGAACAAGGCGGCCTATTACATCAGCTCGCCGCAGAAGAAGATCAAATATATCTTCATCAATACGTCGAAGATCGGCGAGAAGCTTAATATTACCGATGCCGAACTAAAGGCCGAGTACGACAAGCTGCCCGAAGACAAAAAGATAGCGGGCGTTATGGGTCAGGAGATCGTGCTCCGCATTCCGGCACCGGCACAGGACGCGGATGTGTTCACAAAAGCGAATCAGATCCGCGACCGCCTGGTCAAAGAAAGCCAGTTCGTTACCGAGACCGAGTTTGCGGACGTTGCTAAGGGCCAATCGGAAAATCCCGTTACTGCCCCGAACGGCGGCCGACTGAAAGGCCCGGTCCGCGAAAATCCGAACAATCCGACTGATCCGTACCAGCAGCTTCTGAAAATGAAGGCCGGCCAGGTCACAGCGCCGATCGGTTATCAGGGCCGGTATTTCATACTGCGCCGCGGCGACGATGTGCCGAAGACGTTCGAGATGGCCAAGAATGAACTCGAGGTCAGTCTTCGCAACCGCCGTGCTTACACGGTTGCGGCTGAGCTTGCCCAAAAGGTTGCCGATGCGTTGAAACAGAATAAGGACGTTCAAAAGACCGTTGCCGACTTTGCCGCTCAGGCCAACATGAGTGCCTCCGATATGGTAAAGGAAACGGCCTTTGTTAAACCGGGCGATGATGTCCCGAATATCGGTGTTTCGCCGCAGTTTGAAGAAGGAATTGCCGGACTTGAGAACGCCAACGATGTCGGCGACAAGATACCGGTGCAGAACGGGTTTGCCATTCCGCTACTTGTTGAGAAACGGGAACCCCGTGATGCCGAATTTGACGAGGTCAAGGCACAAGTGACTGAGGCGGTCAAAATGGAGAAGGCCCGTGCCCAGGTCCAGGAGATCGCAAACCAGATCGCGGCCGGAGCAACAAATGTTTCGGGCCTTGCCGCCGCGGCCGGAGCCAAGAACCTTAAGGTATTGGAAGCAAAAAGCTATTCGCTTGGCTCACCTCTCGGCACTGGACCGTCGGCTTCATCCAATAAGGAGCTTGAGGACGCTCTCTATGCAATGAAAGACGGCGAGGTGACCAAAAAGCCGATCAATATTGGCGACAACTGGTTCATCGTCGGGGTCACAAAACGTGAAGATGCCAGTATGGAGCAATTCGCAAAAGACCGTGACCGCCTTCGCGATGATATGCTTGACCGGAAACGCGGCGAATTCTTTAACGATTATATGAGCTCGACCCGCCTCAGAATGGAATCGGACGGCAGCATAAAGGTTTATGACGATGCCATTGCGAAGATCGACGCCCAGGCAGCCGAGACAGAGCTTCCGACCGATCTTTCAACCGAGTAGGCATTCATACTGACGAGCAGCGGCCTTGCCGCACGACCTGTCAAAAGCCAGTCAATGACACAAAAGAGGCCGCCTGTTTCGGGCGGCCTCTTTGCATTGCGTTCAGATCGATTTACGGATGCACCTTATCGTGGATGTGCATAAAGTACCAGTACGTCACCCCACTCCACAAAACGATGTTCAATACTGAGAGTATCAGTCCGATAGACTTGGTCGAAGCACTTCGTGCTCCCGAACCGGCCTTGCGGCCGTACATGATCATATAGACAAGGGCACCGGTAAGCAGCCATGCGAACAGCCGGATCGCCAAATTCAATCCAATGTTATCCGCCACTTTTTCATCCGGTTCAAGCCCCAGGCCAAGCCCGCTGGAAGGTGCCATGACCTGATACACGGTCAATATCACGACCAGCACGATACCCAGCATTGCCGCGATCGGCGGCTTGTAATTCGCCGGCAGTTCGTCTGCCTCGGTCTCGGTCGTTGCCAGCTTGCTGTTCGAGTAACTGTAGCCGAAATAAACAAGCAGGCCGATAGCCATCCAGTCGATCAGGCGGATCCAGGTATCAAGCGGAAGGCTGTTCATCAAAAACGCCGCCGATACCACCGCACCGAGCGGGATAAGAGGCACGAAAGGCACCTTGAACGGACGGTTCAGGGCCGGGTTGGATGAACGCAGGATGATGATACCCGTGCCAACGATCACGAACGCAAAGAGCGTACCGATCGAAACAAGCTCGCCGAGGAGGCTGATCGGCACAAAGCCGGCGAGGATCGCAACGATCGTTCCCGTTATCGCGGTCGTGATATGCGGCGTCTGATATTTCGGATGGATCTTTGCCGCCCAGCTCGGAAGCAGGCCATCCTTTGACATCGAATAAAACACACGCGGCTGGCCCATCGTCATTACGACCATCGTTGAGCTGAGCCCAAGAACTGCTCCAAGTTTGATGATCCAGGACGAGAAGACGCCAAGGATCGAGCCCATTAAGGTTTGAGTTGCGCCGGGGTCGGCCTTCAACGCTCCGTCGATCGCAGTGGCGAGCGGTGCGGCAGCTTCTTTAAGGGCAGAGTAATCGACCAGGCCGACCATTACGCCTGAAACAAGGATGTAAAGCACAGTACAGATAGCAAGCGAACCGAGTATGCCGCGAGGCATATCCCGCTGTGGATTCTTTGCTTCCTGGGCTGCGGTCGAGACAGCATCAAAGCCGATATAGGCAAAAAAGATAACGGCAGCACCTGTGATAATTCCGCTCCAGCCGAACGGCATAAAAGGCGAACATCCCGGATTGTCGGCAGGACAAGGCGGAGTCAGGAGGTTGTCAGGCGACACATATCCAATGCCGGCGACGATGAAAAGAACGACGACGATCACCTTGATGATCACAATGATCGAGTTAAAGCTCGCCGATTCCTTGATCCCTCGAATTAGCAGCAGTGTGACAGCGACAGCAATTAAAGCGGCGGGAAGATTAAAAACGCCGTGAGCGATGATATTCCCTGCCGTGTCCTTTATCGGTCCGGGCGGCGCGCTAAGAGCGAGCGGGAAATTTATGCCTAAATTTTCCCTCAAGAAGCTTACGGTATATCCTGACCAGCCGACGGCCACAGTTGCCGCGCCAAAAGCATATTCGAGAATGAGATCCCAGCCGATGATCCAGGCGACAAATTCGCCCAGCGTTCCATAGCCGTATGCATATGCCGAGCCAGAGATCGGAACGCTCGCTGCAAATTCCGAGTAACAGAGTGCCGCAAAAGCGCTGACGATACCCGCGAGTACCATTGAAATAACAACTGCCGGGCCAGCGTGTTTTCCTGCTGCCTGGCCCGTCAGAACGAATATTCCCGTTCCGATAATGGCACCGACGCCGAGCATTGTAAGGTCAAGCGCGCTCAACGCTTTTTTTAGCGCGTGCTCGCCGGTCTCTTCAGCCTCGGCAATGATCCTCGAAATGGGTTTGGTCGCAAAAAGTGACATGAAAACCTCCAAAAGTCCAACAAACTTTAGTTTGTTGTTTGTGTTGATAAAGACAGCATGAGCAACAAACTAAAGTTTGTTGGACATTTGAGCGGCAAACTAAAGTTTGTCGGACACGGGTTTGCCGGACATGTTTCGCCAAATAAAATAAACCGGAACGCCCGTGAGAACAATGACCAGGCCTGGCCAGGTTGCCGTTGTTTGATAAATGAACAATATCGCAAGGATAACGGCCGCACCGACACAATATAATGCCGGAACTATTGGATATCCAAATGCTTTATACGGACGCTCGGCATCGGGTTGTTTCACGCGAAGCACGAAAACCGCCGCGATCGCCAGAATGTAAAAGATAAGCGCCGATGAAATAACGTATGTCAGCAGATCGCCGTAAAGATTTCCATATGCGATTGACCCATCGGCCTTCGTGCTGACCGTTCGCGGCAGTACATAGAATGCCGACCAAATGCCCTGAACGACAATTCCCCACGCCGGCACATGAAACTTGTTCAGCCGCCCGACAGCCTGAAAGAAAAGGCCGTCCTTTGCCATCGCATAATAGGCGCGCGGGCCGGCAAGAATTAGTCCGTTGTTGCAGCCAAAGGTTGAGATCATGATCGCCACGGCCATCAACGCGGCCCCAAAACCAGGAAATATAACATCGGCCGTAGCCGAACCGACACGGTCGCTCGCCACCTTTTGGATGTCTTCAAATCTAAGCGTAACAAGATAGGCGATGTTAGCGAGCAAATATAATGCAATAACGCCGCCAGTTCCAAGCAGAAGGGACAGCGGCAGATTTCGTTTCGGATTCTTGACCTCGCCGGCCGTAAATGTCACGTTGTGCCACGCATCGGCCGAAAACAATGAGTTGGTCTGTGCGACACAAAGAGCGACGAATAGCCCAAAGGTCGTCGCCGCCGTCAGCCCGTCGCCAACATTCTGAATGCTGCCCCGAATTGTCCAAAGGTCGCTGAAATTTGCCGCGGCGATGTCAGGGTACGAGATCAGGCCGACAATGATGCCGAGTACGATCAATGCGATCAGCGAACCGGTCTTGGCGAACGTGAATGTATTCTGGACAAGCTTGCCAAGTTTTAATCCGCGTGTGTTCAGCCAGGTCAGGAACACGATCATCACGATCCCGACCAGTTGAGCGGTCGAGAGCGACAACGCGTAATTGGACGACCCGATCCGAACTGGTTCGATAAGATAATTGGCTTCAGAGATCGAAGGAAAGAGAATGCCCGAAAAGCGTGCAAAGGCAACCGCAACCGCCGCAATCGTCGCTGTGCCGATTACCAAAAAATGCGTCCACCCATAAAGAAAGCCCCAGAACGGAGCATAAGCCTCTTTAAGGTAAACATACATTCCGCCGGCCTTTGGCATCATCGCGGCGAGTTCGCCGTATGACAGCGCCGCACCGA
>JADLDC010000341.1 GCA_020846885.1 Acidobacteriota bacterium
CACGCAAAGCTCGCGAAGATCGCAAAGTAAGAACTAAGCCGTCTGCTGAAGTGCCGAGGCTTTATCCGCCATAAGCGTATTTATCGCCACGTAACCGGTCCGCACGACCTCATTCATTCCGAACGATTCGAGCAGGCCGATAAATCTGTCAACCTTTTCTTTGTTCCCCGATGCCTCGATTATCAGGCGGTCGTGCGTTATATCGACGATCTTTGCGCGGAAAATATCTACAAGATTCTTTATCTCGGCACGATCATCGGGCGTGAGAGCGTTCACATCGATCAGCGCCATTTCCCTTTCGATGTGCGGCTGGCTCGTTACTGCCTTTGCTTCGCGGACGCGGGCAAGCCGCTCGCACTGTTTCAAGATCTGTTCGACGATCGCGGCGTCGCCTTCGGTCACGATCGTGCATCTTGACCAGCCGTCTTCAAGTGTCTTGCCGACGGATATCGTCTCGATGTTATATCCGCGCGATGAGAATAATCCAACTATCCGCGATAATTCGCCCGGTTCATCAGCCACCAAAATTGAAAGTGTATTTCGCATCTTTATCGTACGACAGAGTGTTCGCCTGTCTGCTCGCGTTGTCTCTTATTCAGTGGCAAAAGTTATGACCACAGAATAAGAGGAAGGAAATCTGAATTTCGGAACAAGATCGGCAAAATCAGAGCAATCCGAGAGATCTTAGACATCCTCTACTTTAGGATCATGTTCCTCGTATCCTGGCCGGCCGGGATTATCGGAAAGACATTCTCTTCTTTTGTTACAACAACGTCCCAAACCGTGACACCCTTATGCTCAAGGCCCTGCCGCAGTACATTCGTCAACTCGGCCGGCGTCGTGGCACGCAGGCCCTGTGCGCCGTAGGCCTCGGCCAGTTTTACAAAATCCGGCGAGATCGAAAGATCGACCTCGGAATACGCGCGGTCGTAGAACATCTCCTGCCATTGGCGGACCATTCCAAGATAGCCGTTGTTCATGATCAGCACCTTGAGCGGGATGTTGTACTGGATCGCGGTGATCAACTCCTGATTTGTCATCTGAAAACCGCCGTCGCCGACGACCGCAACGACCGTTTGGCCGGGCAGCGCAAGCTGCGCGCCCATCGCCGCCGGCAGCCCAAAACCCATTGTCCCGAGGCCGCCGCTTGTGATCCATTGCCGCGTGCGTTTGAACGGATAGAACTGCGCCGCCCACATCTGGTGCTGGCCGACATCGGTGACGATGACCGCGTCGCCGTTGGTCGCACGATGCAGTTCTTCGATCACCTGCTGCGGCTTGATCTCGGTCTCGGACGATTCACAGACCAGCGGAACCGAATCGCGCCAGGTGGAAAGCTTTTTCCACCAATCCAAACGGGCCGCCTTTCCGGCCGCAAGCGGGCCGTCGCCGCGTTCGGCGATGGCGGCAAGCAATGCTTCAAGCGCCGGCTTGGCGTCGGATACAAGCGAGATATGCGGCTGTTTCACCTTGCCGATGTTCGACGGATCGATGTCGATATGAACGATCTCGGCCTGCGGGGCAAATGTCGCCAGTTTGCCGGTAACGCGGTCGTCAAAGCGCACGCCGACGGCAACCAGAAGATCGCTTTCGGACACGGCCATGTTTGCCGCGTAGGTCCCATGCATGCCAAGCATTCCGAGCGAGAGTTTATGTGCCGTCGGGAAACCGCCAAGGCCCATCAATGTCGGTGTGACCGGCGCCGCGAGCTTTTCGGCGAGTTCGATGAGAGCGTCGGCCGCTCCCGAAGTGACAATACCGCCGCCGACATAAAAGACCGGACGCTCGGCGTTGATCAACCGGTCAGCGATGATATGGACAGTTTGCGTATCAGTACATGTTGATGCACCCGCGGAGGCGGCATCGTAATAGCACCGGCGCGGCCCATCGCAAATATGCGCGGTAATATCTTTTGGCAGATCAATGACAACCGGGCCGGGCTTGCCGGACGCCGCAATGCGGAAGGCTTCATCGACTATTGCCGCAAGGTCACGGACATCGCGGACAAGATAATTGTGCTTTACGATCGGCAGCGTAATCCCGAACGTGTCCACTTCCTGAAACGCATCGGTCCCGATGACCGGCAGCGGCACCTGTCCGGTGATAACGACCAGCGGGATCGAATCCATATAGGCGGTCGCGATGCCGGTAACAGCATTTGTCGCCCCCGGCCCGGAAGTGACGATCGCCGTCCCGACCTTTCCTGTCGCCCGGGCATAGCCCTCAGCCGCGTGGACAGCTCCCTGTTCATGGCGGACAAGATAGTGCGTGATCTCGTCACGAAACCGCCAAAGCTCATCGTAAATGTGAAGCACCGCTCCGCCGGGCAGCCCGAAAATGGTATCGACACCATTCCGTATCAGGCCGCGGACCAGCACCTCGGCCCCGCGCATCGGCTTGTTCGCGGGCGCATCAGATTTACCCGCGGCTTCTTTTGTTTCTATGGTCGCAACGTCTCGCATACTGTAAATAAGGCATCAAAATCAACAAGGCCGTCGATCCTTTTCGGATGACGGCCTATGTCTCGTTCAATATTCGAGTCCAGAC
>JADLDC010000342.1 GCA_020846885.1 Acidobacteriota bacterium
AAGTTTCGTATGTGCCTTGCAGGATGCCCTGCGTACCGATATATATCCACGAACCGGCGGTCATTTGGCCATACATCATCAGTCCGTCGCGTTCGTACCCGTCGAACTGTTCCTGCGTGGCCCAATGCGGCACTATATTCGTGTTCGCCAGCAGAACACGCGGGGCGTCCGCATGGGTCTTAAAAACACCGACCGGCTTACCGGATTGAATAAGCAGTGTTTCATTGGGCTCCAATTCCCGAAGCGAATTCAGGATCGCGTCGAACGAAAGCCAGTTGCGCGCCGCTTTTCCGCGTCCGCCGTAAACGATAAGCTCGTCCGGGTCAAACGCCACTTCCGGGTCCAGGTTGTTCTGGAGCATCCGGTATGCGGCCTCGATCAGCCAATTCTTGCACGTCAATTCTGAACCCGTCGGGGCTTTTATAATTCGAGACATAATTGTTGCGTATTATTTATTTTGCCGTAAGAATATACGCTACAATTAGCCCGTCGATTTGGCAAATTAGGCGTTATGCAAGACCTGGATGAAAAGATCCGCGAACTCGAAGGCCGGATAGAACGGCTTGTCCGAACTCAAATCGGGTTTCAGACAGAGATCTCTGATCTCCGGGCCGAACTGCGCAAGCTTAGGCGCGTCGATGATGTACCGAAAGCGAGGCCGCAGCCTGCACCGACGCAGCCGTCCCGGCCGAATTTTCCGCCCGGCTGGAATCGTCCGCCGGCCTGGTCGGATCAAGGGCCAGCGGGACAAGGCGATCTCCGTGAAGATCCCCGGCCAGTTTTCTCCCCAAGGCCTGAACCCCAACCAGACGCGGTTTCCGCCTGGTTCCTAAAATATACAGAATCAGCACGCGCCGATCTGGAAAAGTTCATTGGCGAAAACCTGATCAGCAAGATCGGCATTCTCGTCCTGATAATCGGCATCGGGATCGGTGTAAAGTATTCGATCGACAATGATCTGATCAGCCCGCTCACCCGCGTCGTTCTTGCCTACCTCCTTGCATTCGGCCTCGTCGGTTTGGCGATCAAATTGAAGCCGAAGTACTTGAACTTCAGTTCCGTGTTGATCAGCGGCGGCATGGCGACAATGTATTTTGTCACGTATTTCGGCTTTTCGGCCTATGGCTTGATCGACCGATATGCCGCGTTTGGATTAATGGCCGCGTGCACTGTTTTTACGGTCGTCGCGGCGTTGTTCTATAACCGTCAGGTCATTGCCCATATCGGCCTTGTGGGAGCGTACGCAGTCCCTTTTCTCCTAAGCGAAGATTCCGGGAATTATCTTGCCCTCTTCTCGTACATGGCAATGATCAACGCCGGAATTCTCGCGATCTCGATCAAGAGATATTGGCGGCCGATCTTTTACACGGCGTCGGCCTTTACCTGGCTTATCTTTTTCGGATGGTTCGCAGCCCGATATTTACCGGAGGAACATTTTGGCCTCGCTCTGACTTTTCTTGGCATCTTCTTCGGGCTATTTTTTGCTACCAAGCTTGTCCACGCTATCGTTCACAATGAACACGATTCTGTCGAGGGCGTGGCCGCGATCTCGGTCACGGCCATTGTATTTTACGCATTCTGTTTTGGCCTCGGCGTCCGGCCGCTTTCGGTGATGCAAGTATGGGCGTTCTTTACCTATCTAGCTCTCGCAACGGCGATCCTGGCTGCTCTCTCTCTTAAGTTTGTCGGAAAGATCTTGGTCATTTTAGCGTTCGCGTGCACTTGGTTGATCTTCGGCGCCTGGTACCTTGGCATATATTCTCTCGATCAGCACTTCGTTCCTGCGCTCGTCTTTGCGGGCGTAATATTCAGCATCTTTTATTTGGCGGCATTAACGTTTCGGCTGACCGATCAGGCGTTTAGCCTGGTCGAGAATAGTGCTCTTGTCCTGACGAATTCCTTTGTTTTTTATGGGGCCGGTTATGCAGTCCTAAATGGAAATGAGAATACCTCAGGCATTCTCGGCCTTTACACGGCCGGGCATGCAGCGTTTCATTTTGCCGTAGCGTTCATCGTTGGAAGGATCAGGCCGGCGGCCGTTGATGTGGTACAGGTCTTGACGATACTTGTGCTGACTTTCGCCTCGCTGGCCATTCCGGTCCAACTCGACGGCAATCACGTAGCAATGGCATGGTCGATCGAGGCGGCCCTGTTGTTCTGGTTTGGCCGGAGCCGAGCGGTGCGTCTTTTTGAGATCTACTCGTATCCGGTAATGGTACTGGCGACTGCCAGCATGTTCTTTGATTGGGGAACGACCTACATTGATCGGGTATTCGGCGCCGGACCGAGCGGCCATCGGCTGTTCGCCAATGGGAACTTTGTCACGGCATTGGTCTATATCGCGGCGTTCGCCGTTATTTTCGCGATCAGCAAAGACAAGGGGTCACAACTTCGGATAGGCGAAGACTGGTCCAGGCGATTCCGCTATGCGGTCGCCGCTCTTGCGATATTCGTACTCTACAACGCATTCCGTATTGAGGTCGCCAACTATTTTCATTCGCAGCTGATCGACCTGGCCGACGACGCCGGACGACGGGCGGCATCGATCATTCGTAATAAGAGTACGGCGTGGCAGATCAATTATACGATGGTGTTTCTTTCCGTAGTGGCTTTCATTAACCGGTTCAAGGTCCGCTCCTTTCCGCTGGCCGCCGCGAACGCGGCGCTTGGAGTGCTGACGCTTGCTGCCCTTGCGACCGCGGGGATGGTTGTGTTCTACGATCTCCGTATCGCCTACATGGCCGGACACGGAGATCATTCGCTCGTTTCGATCCGGTATCTGTCGTATGTGTGTGCAGCTCTGCTGACGGGGATCCTTTATCTCTACAGCCGCGATGAGTTGATCACAGAATCCGTTCCGCCGTGGATAACCCGGGTTTCGTTCGAGGCAGTTGCGTACGGATTCTGGTTTATCGCCGCAAGCTGCGAATTGGTAAATTCGATGGCCCAGATCGGCCTTGCGGACGGTACCAAGCTCGGCTTGAGCATCTTTTGGGGAATCTATGCATTGATGCTTGTCATCATTGGCATCGCGCGAAACCGCAAGCACCTCCGCGTCGCCGCGATCGGCCTGCTTGGAGTAACGCTTCTAAAATTATTCTTCTACGATGTTGCGGACCTCGACACTATCCCGCGGACGATACTTTTTGTCAGCCTTGGACTGACCTTGCTGGTCGTCTCTTTTCTCTACAACAAATACAAGAACGCTATCTTCGGTTTTGCCGGTGAGAGCGAGGAGGAATCATGAAGATCAAAGTGTTGGAATCGCTCTTTTGTTTGATCTTGCTGTTCACGCCGTCGATCTATTCGCAAACAAGTACGGGCCCTGCAAATCCAAAATTCGACGCAGCTCTCGCAAAAAAGGCCGGTGCTGACCAACTCGGGATGAGGAACTATGTGCTTGTCATATTGAAGACCGGGCCCACACGTGTACCGGACGGCAAGGCACGCGACGATATGTTTGCGGGACACTTTGCCAATATGAAAAGGCTCGCGGCTGACGGAAAACTCGTGCTTGCCGGCCCGCTTGACGGTACCGACGGGCGGCGAGGGCTTTTTGTGTTCGCACTCGCCGACATCGAAGAGGCAAAGAAACTCGTCGCTACCGATCCGGTGATCATAAAAGGCGAGATGGTGGCCGAGTACCATAAATGGTATGGGTCAGCGGCTGTCATGCTCATCAATGAGCTTCATGAAAAGATGGGAAAGACGAGCTTTTGATCCCGGCTGGGACCGAAAAGAAAAACGGCCTCAGCAAGCCCGTTGCGGCATTGCAGAAGCCGTTTTCCTGAGTTCCGGTAGCTATCCGGAGGAGCTTCGGGGCGGTTAAACAAAGTGGCGGCACTGCCTCCCCGAATATGCTTTCAACAGAACTTATTAAACTTCACGCCAGGGCCAGGCCGCATGAGTGATAATACTCATTCTGCTGGGTAAATTCCGCTACGCCGGCATCGTAAAAGTAAAACGAGATCCGGTACCGTTAGCGATCGGGCTTTCGACCGTGATCTCTGCACCGATCTGCTCGGCCAGGCTTCGCGAAAGGAACAGGCCGAGTCCCATTCCGCCCGAATCAGGCGGCGGAACAGACTCATCGAGGTCGATCGCCGCCGCAAATCCGTTCGGGGCGGGATGGCCCCGGTAGAATTTGTCAAATACATACGGAAGGTCTTCGCTCGCAATGCCGCAGCCTGAGTCTTCAACCGCGATCGATACGCTGTTCTGGCCGGCCGCGGCGGAAACCCGGACAGTGCCGCCCGCCGTTGTGTACTTCATTGAATTCTCGATCAAGCTCGATATAACGCGTCGCAGGATATCAGCATCGGTCGTTACCGACGGCAAGGTTTGATCGGGAAGCGTGAGGGAAAGTGTCAGGTCGCGCGAGTTCGCCGCACGGCCAAGCGAATCGACCAGGTTTTGCAGGAACCCGGAAAGTTCGAGCTGGCCCAGGTTTGGTTTATACGCGCCGGACTCGATCCGCGAAAGGTCGAGAAGATTTCGGACAAACTCGATCTGCCTGTCGCATTCATCTCCAATAGTTTTAAGATAATCTTCACGCTCCGCTTGAGAAACATTCCCACTCTGTAGGACCCGCACAAGTGCCTTTATCGTGGTCAAAGGCGTTCGCAATTCATGGGATGCACTGCTTACGAATTCAGACTTCAGGTTATCAAGCTCTTTGAGTTTTTCCTCGCGAAGCTGTATTCGCTCGGCCATCTGGTTGAACGTTTCGGCGACCTCACGCATCGGGCCGCTGCCCCGGATGTCAGTACGTGTAGATAGGTCGCCGTGTCCGAACGAGCGGGCCGCCGAGGTCAGTTCGCGCATCGGGAGCACAATGCCCCTTGCAATCAGAAGAGCAAGGGCACCGGCAAGTACAGCGATGAGAGAGCCTATCCAAAGCTGCCGCCAGTATTGCGCCTTGGCCGGAGCGTACAGGCTTTCGCTCGGCACGCCGACCACAACGACACAATTGACCGCCTCGATACGGGCAAGGCCGTAAATTCGCTTGATCTTGTCGTACGGGCTTTCTACCTCAACCGTATCGGTTTGCTTTGCGCCGAGGGCCGACAACAGGGAGGTGTCGCTTACATCGATCGACATCTGTTCCGGCGAAACATTGCTCCGGTATAAAAGGCGATAATTCGGGTCAAAAACCGCGATGATGTATTCTTTGGGAAGTTCAAGTTGATGAAATACTTCGCTTGCGCTGGCCCCGTCAATTCGGGCGAGGATAAAGCGGCCGTCGGCAAGCGGCATGGCAAGTGACAGCAGGCGAAGGTTCTGTCCCGAAAGCTGCTCACTGATCACTACCAGCGAATGCTTGGCTTTTATCTCATCACGGATGCTTTCAATCGAAACTATCGGCAGGGGTTTTTCGCGAACGGTCTGAGAAAGTTCTATTTTTCCCGTCTGGTCAACGATCTGCACATCAAGCCAATGCGGACGCGTCTCAATGATCGAGTTGAGATAGTCACGAAGGCTTGCCTTATTATCATTTGCGGCAAGCGTTGAAACAGTCCTCAGGGTTTGGGTCTGTGCTTCGATCCACTGTTCGAACGCTGTAGCCGCGAGTTCGGCCTGCCTTTCAATGGATTGATTAAGCTGCGCGCGGCTTGCCTGCCAGGCCTCCCACAGGTTAAAGAAGCCGACAAGCACCAACGGAACGGCAAGCCCGATCGTTAGCCACAACAACCGCCCTCTTATCGACAATCGAGAACCTCCCGGAAATTCAGGTGTGTACCCGTTATTATACTGCACTTTTGATCAATGGCCCGCTAAACGTGCGCAGATAGAGAAACTCGAGGCACAATATTGCGGAATAGCACTTGCGGGGCGGACGAAAGCTTAATTTTCGGTGCTCTGGATCGTTATCGACACAAGCGGGTCCTTAGCTTCCGGCCCGAGGCTGGAGTATGCTACCCAATATCCGGCATCCGGATACGTGACCATATTATACACCCGGCCGTCGGCGGCCCGCTTGATCGGCACGTCCTTTCCAAAGACGGCTTCGTATGTCGGGGCGTTCGCGTCTTTTCCAAGATAGGTCACCGCAATCGCCCGTACCTTTTTATCGCTGTCAAGAAGTATCTGCGCTGTCTCGCTATCCGAAAAGACATAAAAATAGCCTCTATCATCGGATGACTGCGGTTTCTCATCGATCAGGTCGCGTACATTGTCGGCTGTCAGGCCGATCTTGATGCCTCGATACTCCGTCATCACGGGTGAAGGCGTCGCGGACTTCGACACCGCAGGCCCTGTGACCGGTTTCTGCTGAGCGACTTCCTGCGCAAACGACCTCGACGCCAGCCAGAAGACCAATACCAACAGCACGCCTCCTGTCACCAGGTACCTAAGCACTACCCTTTGTTCTCTCATCAACATAAACATTCCCTCCGTCCCTTAAGTCTATCTCTTTTGCGGGGATAACGAATCAAGGGAAATACCTATGCGGATAAGTGATTTTACTCAAAACGCCGGCGGGGCTAATTTCCTTTTGTCGCAAGAACGAAACGGGCGATCTCGACCCGATTGGACAGGCCCTTTTTGCCGAGGATCCGGCTGACGTGGTTCTCAACCGTTCTAATGCTGAGGTTCAGGCGTGCGGCGATCTCCTTATTGCTTTGGCCTTTGGCAAGTTCTTCGGCAACCCGCCATTCAGCCTCGGTCAGTGCTTCATCGCGAACGAACGAATCGTGTACCGGTACGGCATCGCCCACAAGAGTCGTGATCGCCGAGCGAATGTTCTCGACGCGATCGAGAATGCTCTTGATCACCGCGACCAGTTCATCCGGTTCGAAGGGTTTGGTCAGGTACACGTCCACGCCGGACCGAAAGCCTTCGATCCGGTCACGCGTCTCATCCTTGGCTGTGAGGAAAACGACCGGGATCAATTTGGTATGCGGGGCCGACCGAAGCTTTCTTGCCAGGGTATAGCCGTCCATTATGGGCATTCGGACGTCGCTGACGATCAGGTCCGGGATCGCCCGCGCGATCTGAAGCATCGCATCGCGGCCGTTTCGGGCCGTGGTCACCTCGAACCCTTCACCGCGAAGCACCGCGGCGATCGCGGCCAGCAGGTTGGGCTCGTCGTCAACAATGAGAAGCCTTGTCTTCATATCGGTTCATCTCAAATCTTACACCACAACGGCCGAAAGCGGGCGCCCCGCAGGTACGACACATTATATCGGGCTTCGATCAGAACGCCCGCGGCACAAGAGTTTTCCTTTTCTTTCGAAAACTTCGTATAATCAGTATGAGCAAATTTTGGGCCATGAGCATCTAAATATCATCGCCCAGGGCCGGTAAATACAAGCAATGTCCTCGCTTAGACTCACAACCAATCTTCAGCAGCGAATGATCCTTACGCCGCAATTGCGGCAAAGGATCGAGATGCTTCAAATGACCTCGCTTGAGCTGTCTGAGCTGATCGAGCAAGAGATGGAAACGAATCCGATGCTTGAAGAGGTCCAGCCCGGCGATGAGGTGCACGAGATCTCGGACAGTATCCTTGATCAGAACTCGGGCGGCGATTTCGATGAGGCCGGCAGCCAGCACGAAGCAGCGGCGGAATCGGCTTCGGCTGTCGATGTTGGCGAGCCGATAAGCGGCAGCCTGGGCGAGTTTTCCGAGAATGGAACAGGCCAAGCGGCTGAGGCTGACGGGCCGGATGAGGCTGGTTCCGATGAATCGTCCGATTCATTTGAAGAGATCGATTTCGGACGCGAATTTCAGGATTATCTTGATCCCGGATACAAGACGCAGGAATTCGAATACAAGGACGACGCCCCGAGTTTCGAGCAGTTCCTTTCTCATACTGAAACGCTTTCAGAACATCTCGAATGGCAGCTTCATCTGCAGGAGATCAGCGGAGCGGTTGAGAAGGCCGCTGTCTTTATAATTGGGAATTTGGATGAGGACGGAAGGTTGGCCATTCCGCCCGCGGACGTTGCCCAGATGCTTTCGTGCTCCGATCAAACGGTCGAGACGGCGCGCAACGTCGTTATGAACCTTGATCCGGTCGGCTGCGGAGCCGTCGATGTCAAGGAATGCCTTCTGGTACAGCTTGTTGCTATTGGCGAAGGGAATACCATCGCCGCCGACCTTATCCGGGACCACTTTGAAGACCTTCAACCGCACAGGCTGAATCATCTCGCCAAGGAAACGGGCCATGGCCTTGACGAACTTGCCGCCGAGATAGAAATAATCAAAACGCTCGATCCCTATCCGGGCCGCAGGTATGCGGGCGAAGAAGCAGTCTTTGTAGCACCGGAGGTCTATATCGAAAAGGTGGATGACGAGTATGTCATCTATTTTACCGATGACGGCAGCCCCCGGCTCCGGATCAGTCCGACGTATCATCAGATGCTCGACCAAAATGACACGTCAAAGGAAACCAAAGATTTTATCAAGGAGCGGATGCGCTCGGCCGTCGACCTTTTGCGAAATATCGAGCATCGCCGGCAAACGATCTATCGTGTCGTTGAGTGCATAGTTCAGCGGCAAACTGAATTTCTAGATAAAGGCGTCGAATTTATCAAACCGATGATGCTCAAGGACGTAGCCGAAGCGATCGGGATGCACCTTTCCACTATTTCCCGTGTCGTCAACCGAAAATATGCCCACTCGCCGCAGGGTGTTATCGAGCTTCGGCGTTTCTTCAGTGAAGGCATGATGAACGAGGACGGCGAAGAGGTTTCGACACGTATCCTAAAGCTCCGGATCAAGAAGCTTGTTGAAGAGGAAGATACCAAGAATCCGCTCACCGATGAACAGATCGCCAAGGTCCTGGGCAAGGAAGGCGTAAAGCTCTCGCGGCGGACGGTCGCGAAATATCGGGATCAAATGAACATTGCAGGCTCCAGAGAAAGAAAGACCGTGATCTGATACGGAAACCGGCGGACGGCCGCCATTGCAACTGACTCGTAGGGGAAGCGTATGATACTTGAATACACCGGAAGACACATAGACGTAACACCAGCCCTCAAATCCCACGCAGAAGAACACTTGCAGAAGATCTTACATGTCTTTGACGGAAAGGCCTCAAAGGCGCATGTCATCCTTGAGGTCGAGCGAGGACGCCATCGTGCTGAAATGGTCGTGAACTGGCGCAATGAGGTCCTTACCGCTACCGCGAGCTCTGCGGATATGTATCAGTCGATCGCCCAGACAGCGGGGAAAATAGAGAAACAGGCGCTAAAGGTCAAAAAGAAGGTCATTGATCGATCGCACCGGGCAAAACCTATCAGTTCGGTGGCGGCCGATGGCGACGAGGTCGCTCCCACACCGCACGGTGCCCGCGTTATCGTTTCCAGCGGCTACGAAGTGAAGCCCGTCACGGTCGAAGAGGCCGCAATGCTGCTGGATGAGCATGACGAAGGCTTTCTCGTTTTTCGTAATTCAGAGCATGATCGGATCTCCGTCATATACAGGCGAAAGGACGGAAACTATGGCCTGATCGAACCATAAGCGATCGTCAGCTCGAACGATCCTCCTGCGGGCCAAGCGCGGCAGCGGGATATAGCCGTTCGCCCAACACGAACTATGCCGTCGAAACGGTCCAAAAAGGAAACGCCGCCCCGCCGCAAAACGCGAAAGCACTCCGTCGTACCCAATTTTGTGATAATTACCGGCCTCAGCGGCTCCGGAATGAGCTCGGCGACGAATGCGTTCGAAGACCTCGGATACTTCTGCGTGGACAACCTGCCGCTGACGATGCTTTCTACTTTTGCCCGCTTGATGCTCCCGAACGACGAAGATAAGCAGGCGATAGAAAAGGCCGCTCTGGTAATAAATATTCGCGAAAGACATTTTCTCCTGGAATTTCCAGCGGAACTCGAGAAACTGGCGATGGAGCAATCGCGGCCCTATGTGATCTTTTTTGAAGCATCGGACGATGTGCTCCGCCGTCGTTTTTCTGAGACACGTCGGCCTCATCCCGCTGAAAAAGGGCGAGGCCTGCTGCCTTCGATACGGTCCGAACGGCGCGCGATGGGGCACATTCGCGAGATGGCCGATCTGATAATTGACACATCCGACCTGACCGTCCACACGCTGCGCCGGCTATTGATCCAAAAGTTCAGCCATGCGGCGGAGGAAGGTTCACTGAAGGTCCAGATCGTTAGTTTTGGGCACAAATACGGCAACCCGCGTGATGTCGATCTGATGTTCGACGTTCGGCATCTGCCAAATCCTTATTTTGAACTTGCTCTCCGCGACCTGACCGGAGAGAACGCAAAGATCGTCAAGTATCTTACAAAACACAAGGATGTGCAGGAGACGATATTGCGGTTCACCGGCCTGATTGAATATCTGCTTCCTTTCTATCAAAAAGAAGGGAAGTCGTACCTGACGCTTGGGATAGGATGCACCGGCGGACGACACCGGTCGGTCATGGTGGCCAACGCCTTACGCGACACTCTCAAGAAGGACGGGTTTAACGTTTCAGTTGTTCATCGCGATATGCAAAAATGACAAGGTCGAAGCAGGCGCTTGTGTCTTCCTCGTCTGCCCTTTGTGTTAAAAAGCAGCCGTTGGCCCTGAGGCCGCAATGGGTGGGCACAAAGTTCGCAAAGGACAAAGATATCTATAGGGAACATCTTGCGGGGGAGCTATTACAGGCCTCTAGGGTTTATTCAGGGCCTTAAGTTTCAGTCGGCAGACTCAGGCGGGCGGTATGGGTACAAAGCATAAAATAGGTGCGGTGATCGTTTCGCACGGTCAATTGGCGAACGAATTACTGGCGGCGGCCGAAACGGTCATTGGTGATCTGGACAACATCGTTGCTGTCTCGATAGGCTGGCACGACAATGTCGAGGCCGCAAAGGATGAGATACAGCGGGCGATCAACAGTGTCTCACAGGGCGCAGGTGTCTTGCTGATGACCGATATGTTTGGCGGAACTCCGACCAACATTTCCGCAATGTTTCTCGAGGACGGTAAGGTTGAGATAGTTACAGGTGTAAATTTGCCGATGGTTGTAAAATTTGCGACGCACGGCGATGATTCAAGCCTTAGCGAGATCGCCAGAGAGGTCGAGGAGCAGGGAAAACAATCCATTTACCGCACGGCATCGCTGTTTGAGCCCGCCAAATTGAAAAAGGATGCTTGAAGGCGAGGTCAGGATCATTAATCAACTCGGCCTTCACGCGCGGGCGGCGGCCCAATTGGTCAAGTTGTCTGCCTGCTATGCCTCGTGCCTTACACTTCGCCGCCCGGACACGTCCGCTGAGGCGAACGCAAAATCTATGCTCGATATATTGACCCTGGCGGCTCCTGTAAATTCGGTCTTGCTTCTTTTTGCCGAAGGCGAGGATGAGGCGGCCGCGTTCGAGTCCATTCGTGAATTATTTGCTTCAGGGTTTGGCGAAATATAAACAGTGGAAGGTGATCAATCAGTGAAAAGGCCTGGCCTAAACAAGAAGGTAGCAGTGATCGGGGCACCGCTGGGATATGGTGCCGGCAAGCCGGGAAGTGAGCTTGGCGTTGAGGCGATGCGACTGGCCTCGCTTCACGGCGGCAGGCTGATCGATATGATCCGGCAGCTCGGTTATGACGCGGAAGACAAGGGAAATGTTGAGATCGTCCGGCCGGCTGAACGTGCCGCGGCCGAGGCGAACCCCAAATATCTTGCGGAGACCGTCGGCTCTTGCGGCAATCTTGCCGAGGCCGTCGCCGCGAACCTCGCCGATGGCCGTCTTCCGGTTATACTTGGCGGCGATCACTCGATCGCGATCGGTTCAATTTCCGGCGTTGCGAAATATTTCCGAGAGCGAAACGAGTCGTTCGGACTGATCTGGTTCGATGCTCATGCTGATATCAACACACCGTCATCCTCACCAACGGGCAATATTCACGGAATGCCGCTCGCAACGCTGCTCGGTTACGGTGACGAAAGCCTCGTCGGCCTCGGCGGATTTTCGCCGAAACTCGATCCGCGGTTCTTTGCCCACGTTGGCGCCCGTGACCTTGATGATGGTGAAAAGGGCCGGATTCACGAACTTGGGCTGGAGAAGAACTTTTTCACAATGAGCGACATCGATAAACGCGGAATGCTTGATTGCGTAAATGCGGCCATCGATATCGCGTCACAGGCTGCGGGCGGCTATGCTGTTACATTTGACGTTGATGTTATCGACCCGCGGTTCGCTCCCGGTTCGGGCACGCTCGTTCGCGGCGGGGCGACCTATCGTGAAGCGCACCTTGCGCTCGAGGTGATCGCCGAACGCGGCGGAATGAGATCGTTTGAAATAGTCGAAGTAAATCCGATGCTTGACCAGAGCAACATAACGGTTGAACTCGCTTGCGAACTGATCCTGTCGGCCCTCGGCAAAACGATATTGTAGGCGGACTTTGTTGGCCTCCGGACCGGATACACGATAAACAATGAGAACAAGAGTAGGACTAGTCTTTGGCGGGCGGTCAGGCGAACACGAGATATCGGTGCGCTCGGCGGGTAACGTTGTTTGCGCGATCGATCATGACAGGTTCGATCTGGTCCCGATCGCAATATCTGAAACCGGCCGCTGGCTGGGCCCACATGCGTCCTTTCGGCTGCTTTCCGAAGATGCTCAAGGCCTTCTTGACCTTTCGAGCTTTTCCGAGGCGGGCGAGGTCGGTATCTTCGGTGATCCGCGCGCACATGGATTGACCTTGACGGGCGGAGATCAAGGCCCGTTGGCCAACTTGCGTCTGGATGTTGTCCTGCCGGTGCTCCACGGGACATTTGGTGAGGACGGAACGATACAGGGATTGCTGGATCTTGCAGGCATTCCTTATGTTGGCTGCGGTGTTCTCGCCTCGGCCTGCGGAATGGACAAGGTCGTGATGAAATCCCTTTTCCGCGACGCCGGCCTGCCGATGTGCCGATATGTTTGGTTCCTCCGCGGCGAATGGGAACGGGATCAGGCAAAGATTATCAAAAACGTTGAAAGCACACTTGGCTATCCATGTTTTGCAAAGCCCGCAAATCTTGGTTCGTCGGTCGGTATCTCACGTGCTGACGATGCCGCATCGCTGATCGCCGCAATCGATCTGGCGGCACGTTACGACCGCAGGATCATTGTTGAAGAAGGCTTGAGAATGCGCGAAATAGAATGTGCGGTGCTGGGCAATGACGATGCAAAGGCAAGCCTGCCCGGCGAGTACATTATCAAAGACAAGTCCAAGGCGTTTCTTGATTACGCAGAGAAATATGCCGGTACCGGGAACAATGAATTCGTTGTCCCGGCCCCAGTTTCGGCTGAGCTTGCGTCAAAGATACAAGAAATGGCGATCGCGGCCTTTAAGGCGATCGATGGCTCAGGGCTTGCACGTGTTGACTTCTTCCTGCGAAGCGATACGGGCAGCCTCCTTATCAATGAGATCAACACGATGCCCGGCCTGACCGATGCATCAGGATATCCAAAAATGTGGGCGGGAAGCGGGCTGCCGTTCCGCGACGTGCTTGCCCAGCTGATCGAATTCGCGCAGGAACGCTTCAAAGACAGAGCTCGAAATCAGACGAGCCTCACGGCTGTGGCGGACCAAGGTCCGCGTTCCGAATAAATTGGGAGGATCAATTTTATGGCAGTAGCAAAGAATATCGAAATAACTTCATCATCGGCGTCCGGCTTTGAGGATGCGATCAAGTCCGGGATCCAGCGGGCCTCAAAAACCATCAGCAACATCCGATCTGCCTGGATAAAAGAGCAGAAGGTCGAGATCGACGACGGAAAGGTGACGGAATACCGCGTGACGATGATCCTGACATTCGTGTTATCAGATGATGACGACGATTGATCCTTCTTGAATGCCTTCTGGACGGCCGACGAGGCTACTTTTCGGCCGTATATCCCTTTCGCGTGCGGATCGTCAATTTTGGCTTGGCAACCCTTAGTTCGATCGCACGCCATTTGCCGTCCCGCTGCTGGTCGGCCGGTTCGTAGCCAAGCGTGTATTGGATCCCGAGTTCGTCCACAATGCCCTGGAGCCCCAGCCGCAACGCCTGTCCGCCCTGGGCGGCAATGAACCTTCCTCCGCTTTTCTCAGCAAAATTCTTGAGCACTCCCTGATTCTGCATTCGGTCTTTCATGCCCGACTCAATTCCTGACATGTCGATAGTGTAGATCAGAGCCTGGGCATCGAGGGCGGCTTTGAGCGCTCTTTCGGCCGATCGCCCGCTGATCGTATCGGCCCCGTCGGAGATCACGATGATCGCCTTACGCTTCTCATGCCGGGCCTTTAGCTCTTCCGCGGCTTTGAAAACAGCGTCGTTGAGCGCGGTCATTCCGTCGGCCTTGACATCAAAGATCGCTTCTGAGATATCGCGGCTTCCCGAAAACTCCTGAACCAATTCAACCTTCGACGCAAAGCGGTAAACCGCAACATTGTCATCCGTCCGAAGCCCGTCGAGAAAAGTTATCGCGGCCGAGCGGGCCATGCTCAGCCGTGCTTCCATGCTGCCTGATGTGTCGATCAAAATGACGCCCGCAAACGGGGTTTCGGCCGTCGAAAAATAACTTATTTCCTGTTTGCGGCCATTCTCAAATACGCTGAACTGCTCCCGCCGAAGGCCCGAAACAACATTTCCTTCAGTATCGAGGATCGTCGCGTTCAGTAGGACCGTGGCCGAATCTATCTTGATCACCGGGTCGTCGCCCTGGCCGAACACAACCGATGAGGCCGCCATGAGCAACAAAAGGAACGCAACCGGGAATGTGCGCCGAGACCGCGAAACGGGGATCGTCATTGTTTGAGCCTAAGGAACCTAACCAGTTTCAAAACTGAATTCGAGGTCTGTATCGCAACCGCCGATATGCCAAAGCGCGATGTTTTCTTTAACTCGTCCACGAGCTTGAGGGCCATTTCCTTAAGGTTGACGACGGCGTCCCCAACATCTTCGACCGGATTTTTCTTTGTGGCGGCGTCTACCTTGTTGTTGTCGTCGTCATCGTCGTCGCCGCCCATGCTTTTTCGTATCTTCTCAGCCAGTTTTTCGACCGTCTCAAGTTTTTCCAGATCGGCCGAGCTTAGGCCCTTTTTTTGCTCATACGCGGTTTCAAGCTGCCCGGTAAGTTGGAGCAGTTCGTCACCGCGCTGCAGCAGTTCTTCATGATCTTTTTTTGCTTTCTCGGCCCTCCGCTTTGCCAAAAAGTCCTTTACGCTCCGAGGCTGTTCGCTTTCGGCCTTGCTTGGGCCAAGAACACTTTCATTGTCGGCCTGTTGGCCAACTGCGTAAGATGCCAGGCCAACGCCGATTAGACACACGCCAAAAAGCGTAAAAGCCGTCCGCATAAAAAAATGAATGGTCGATCGATACATGAGAACAGTTAATTATCCGTCGGCTCCGGATCGTCGGGCGAAACTCCGGTTACGGCCTCGGCCAGCTTTACCAGAAACTCTTCCTCCGCCTGGCCGGAACTAGGTACGGTCGTCCATTCCGAACCAAGGCCAGCACCGGCCAACCCTTCGACCTTTGCGTTGACCAGGACCTTGTTCCGTATCCCGTCGATCGGCTGGACCTCAATTGTCAAAACATAGCGGCCCTTGGACCAGGCATTATCCTCATATTCAAGCACGCCGTATCTTCGCAGCTCTGACTGTGTCACGACCGTACCTTTTGAAAATATGTACGGCTGGGTGACGATAATGCCTTCCCTTAATCTTGACGACGCCTCGTCGATGATCATCTTCCGGTCCTTTAGAACACTGGCGATCGTTTCGAGCAGCACATCGCGGCGCGAGTTGAGCGGATATGGGTTCGCCAGCCGGCCGCGAACGTGCGTTTTCCCCTTTCCCCAATCAAACGATCGCGTTGCATCGGTGCTGCGCGACGTTGCCTTGTTGGATTGGTCCTTTATCTTCTGCGTTTGCGTATCGATACCTTTCTGGCCAAAAACGCCGGCGGCAGTCAGCAGCATCAGCGGGAAAAGCAAAAGCGAGGCTTTCATAATTCGTCCTGGTTCGGAAACAAAGGGTCGCCGAAATTCAAATATATCGTAACTGAAGCGATTCTGAAAGATTTGATGTTTGCACGCGGGCAGGGGTTGTAGAGGGGGCAATGAATTGCCGCTCAAACGGACCTTCTGAGCATCATCGGCCCACTTTCGGCGCGTTCTGCATCTCCCACAGCATCAGATGCTTGAGAAAGGCATGATGAGCGGCGAACCCGGCGATCGCTAGGCCGGGAAGCCCGTCGAGGAATCCTGCCTTTAAGACGTATGATCTAACGAATGCCGCCGGCCCGGCTGATGCAATGCGAAGCGGCGAGGTCCCGCGGTGGTCATCGAACATCTGCTCCGCGGAAAGCGGTGCGTACCGCTCGCCGATCATCCGGTGATGATGCCCGGCATTTTCTACACTGTAATGGATGATCTCGCCGCGAAGCTCGCTTACCGCGGCCTCATCCTGCATCTCGACCGATTCGTGGACCTTTCTTTCCTTCCAGCGCCCTTTGTGCCTGTCGAACAGGCGCAGTTGTCTGTCCGGGTACCAGCCGCCGTGGCGAATTGGGCGGCCCATATAAAAAGAAAGCCGCGGAATACGGTAACCGTCGGCAGGATCTTCGAGGCCCAGTATCTCGCTGCGAAGTTCTGGAGAAACGCGTTCGTCGGCATCGAGGCTCAGGATCCAGTCGTTCTTTGCAGAATCGGCCGCAAACTGCTTTTGAGCGGCAAAACCCGGCCAGTCGCGTTCGATCACTTTCGCACCAAGTTCCAAGGCAATGGCTCTTGTCGCGTCCACGCTTCGCGAATCGACGACCAGGACCTCGTCCGCCCACTCGACACTCGTGATCGCGTCGGCAATATTCTTCTCTTCGTTGAAAGCTATGATGACGGCCGATATCTTCACGCGGAAGATTGTCGCAGAGTCTAACAAAATCCGAAAGTCCGCGAACGAGAGCCGTTCAAATTTGACAAAAGCAGAAGCGGAAAATTGCGTTTATTTTCGTGAGTTTCGCTTCCGTATTTCGTGAACTTCGTGGTCCGGGCATTTGCCCATTATCACGAAACACGCGAAACCCAGACACGAACGTCACGAAACGAGCCCTTCGAATTTGAGGCTATTTATCGTTAGCAGGCGATTCCACGACAATATTGTTCATTTCGAATGTTGTCGAAGTGACCCGCTGCAGTTCCGCGAGGGCCTTATTGTAATCCGTCTCAGCGCGTATCTCCGAGTTTCGCGCGGCCGTCAGGGCGTTTTCGCGTTGGAACAGCAGAAAAGTGGTGGACCGGCCGGCGTCAAATAGCTGGCGTTCGCCCTCAAGCTGTTTTTCTGCGGCCTCTCGGGCCCGGCGGGCTGTAAGCACACGCTGCCGTGCCGTTTCAAGGGACTGCACCGCATTCCGCACCTCGACAATGACACTTTGTTCCTGCTGGCGTATCTGCGAATCGATCTGATGCTCAGTTATCTGTGCTCCGGCCAAATTTGCCTTTGCTGTCCGGTTGCGTAGCGGGAACGATAAGGTCACGCCAAACGAATAATTCGGAGCGTCAGACCGGAAAAGGTTAGCGAACGACCGGTTAAATCCGCCGACGAGATATGGGGGCGAACCCGGCACCGAGGTAAACCGCTGATCGATCTGCTCGCCCGCCGGCAAAAGCAGGTTCAGTTTTTCGCGCAGAATATTGTCATTGCCAAGAAATTGCGGGACCAGCACTGAATCGGTCGATGCACTCCCTAGTGACAATCCATCCAGGGAGACCGTCGTGTTGAAATCGATCTGCGGCTTGGTTTGGTTCCTGAAAAACGCAATATCAATGGCATTGATGTCCCTTGCCAACTTTAGCCGCCGAAGCTCAAAGCGATTGTCCATCGCATCAGTGATCGCGGCATCCATGCTTACAGGAGTTAGTGTGAATGCCGGTTTGTCTGTCGGGACAAAGCTCATCGTCCATTCGGCGGAGGTCGCGTCCTTTAGGATAAGCTGCTTCAACGTGTTCTCGGTACGGGCAACTTGTTCGGTCGCCTGAAGCACCTCGCCTTCACGATTGGCAAGTTCGGTCTCAACTTCGGCGCGGGCCAGCGGTGCTGCTGCCCCCTCGGCGATCTTTGCCTCGATCTGCCGAAGGTTCTCTTTTGCCAAATTAAGGTTCTCGACCCGGTTTTGCTGATCGCGGAGGTTAAATACCAGATCCCAGTACGCACGCTGCACCTGGGCAATTATCTCGACCGTTTGACGGCGAAAATCCGCATCGGTCTGCTCCAGCACGCGTCGGGCTATTCTAAGATTTCTACGCGTGTTGTCTATCTTGAAGTTTCGAAACAGCGGCTGCGTGTAGCGAAATCCGAAATTTGTAGAATAGATGGCGCTTGTTCCGCTGACCTCACCTGAAGTGACCTGTGCCTGCGAGAACGCATTTTCGGTCCGGGTGTTGTTAAGGAATACTTGATAGTTACCGCCGCCAGGCCTTATCGAATGCTGCATGCTGGCGTTGGCGGTAAAGTCGCTGGTTGCCGAACTGCCGGTCCGCGAGTTTCGTGTGAACGTCGGCGTAACCGTAAATACCGGATCGTACGCACCAAGCAGTGCGCGGATCGATGTTTCTTGTATCCGAACGTCATCGCGCGCTATCTCGATCGTATTGTTATTCGTAAGTGCCCGCCGGATTGCTTCGTCCAATGTCAGCGGAACAGGCGTTGCGGTTTGAACGCCAATTCGCGCAAGGCTCGAATTTGTCATGACGCCGCCGGTTCCGGATGCCGCAGGCTCCGCGGTCACAGCGGGCCGCTTGTCCGTCGGATCAAATGCTGTCTTGGCCATCTGCTCCGTTTGGGCGTCTGCCCCGCCTGCTGTGTAAAGCAGTATCGAAAACAACAACGCGATGATCCCTTTCGGGTTACGACGACAACTATTCATGTATAGGATTGCTCCAAGATTCAGCCTGCGAATAATTTTGACCGCTAAAAACTCAAACGGGTACTACGTCTTTATTTTTTGGTTTGTTTCAATAATTTAACCGTGTAAAGCATTGTGCAGCCGTCGGGAACGCCTTTCCGCAAAGGCTTCGACGCCTTCGCGTGCTTGTTCGACCGCATGAACTCGGCCGACGTGTCAACAGCTTTCCCCGCACGGCAAACGTAAGATTTTACACGTCACAGCCCCAGAACGCCACCATAGGGGCCCAACGTATTGAAGTTGGCGGTAAAGTAAGTTATCGTTGAGTTTTTACAACCACTAACTTACGGAGGACGTTATTCATAATGGCTATCAAAGTAGGTATAAACGGATTTGGCCGAATTGGGCGAAATGTTATGCGGACCGCCCTTGGGGATAAGGATATTGATTTTGTCGCGGTCAATGATCTGACGGATACGAAAACGCTTGCACATTTACTTAAATATGACTCGATCATGGGCAATCTTGACCATGAGATAACAGCCGATGGTGATGTTATAAGCGTTAACGGCGATTCCTTCAAGGTGTTCAGCGAAAAGGACCCGGCCGCGATCGATTGGGCTTCGGTTGGAGCTGAAGTGGTGATCGAATCGACCGGACGGTTCACAAAGGCCGAGGATGCGGCAAAGCATCTCCGCGGCAGCGTAAAGAAGGTCATCATCTCGGCCCCGGCAAAGGGCGAGGACGTCACGATCGTTCTTGGTGTGAACGAAGAGATGTATGACCCGGCCGCCCATAACATCATTTCGAACGCCTCGTGTACAACAAACTGCCTGGCTCCTGTCGCCAAGGTCATACACGAAAAATTCGGCATCGTTAATGCGCTGATGAATACCATCCACAGCTACACCAACGATCAGCATCTTCTTGACCTTCCGCACAAGGACCTCCGACGGGCACGTGCGGCGGCGGTTTCGATGATCCCGACCTCAACCGGTGCGGCCAAGGCGGTCGCGCTGGTCATTCCTGAGTTGAAGGGCAAATTTGACGGCATCTCCGTCCGTGTCCCGACGCCTAATGTTTCCCTGGTCGATGTGGTGATAAACGTTGAAAAAGAAACGTCCACGGAAGAAGTGAATCGTGTTCTTAAAGATGCCGCGAATGAGGAGCTAAAGGGAATTTTGGCGTTTTCAGAGGAACCGCTGGTCTCGATCGACTATCGCGGCAATCCGAACTCGTCGATCGTCGATGCCGAGAACACAAAGGTCATTGGCGGTACCGCCGTTAAGGTGCTTGCGTGGTACGACAACGAATGGGGTTACTCATGCCGGGTCCGCGATCTGGTCAAGTTTGTCGCGGGCAAAGGGATATGATCCTTGTAAACGGTGATCGACTCAAATAATTTCGCCTATGAAGAACTCGATAAACCTGGTCGCAGCAATACTCATTTTCGTCGTCCTGGGATGTGCATGCCCGAAGCTGGATAAATTCACAAAGAAGGATCCGCCGCCTCCGCCTGCGCCGGCAAACAGCTCAACAAATGATTCGGGGCCATCACAAACTCCGCGTCCGGCGTCGAAGGGTTCCATTTCGATGGACAGCTATAATCAGCTTAAGACTGATATGAGCAAGACCGAGGTCGAAGGCATCCTTGGCGGGCCGGGTGAAGAATTGAGCAGCAGTTCCGGCGGAGGCCTCACGTTTACCGTTTATAAGTGGTTGGGCAAGGATTACAGTGCGATCATTGTCACATTTCAGAACGGCAAGCTGAAATATAAATCACAGGTCGGGCTGAAATAGCCTTGATCGCTGCGATCTCTGTGGCGGCTCAACGGCTTGATGCCGCGGGCCGCCTTTTCTTTGATGCGGCTTCGGCATTGCCATAAGTCGGGAAAGTAGTATTGGCACGGGGTCTGTTCTCCCCGGTTCGCAAAATTCGATATACTGGCCGTAACGATCTCAAATAAAGTTATGAGCAAAAAGACCATTAACGACGTTGATATCGCGGGTAAGCGGTTGTTCATCCGAGTGGATTTTAATGTCCCGATCAAAAACGGTGTGATCGAGGACGATACGCGCATTCGCGGTGCTCTGCCGACGATCGAGTATGCGATCGGCAAAGGAGCAAAGGTCA
>JADLDC010000343.1 GCA_020846885.1 Acidobacteriota bacterium
CCGAGAATGAGATGCTTGAACAGCGGATCCAGGCCGTTACCGGCAACAACTTGTCGCTACAGGAGCAGATACATTATTTGAAAAACGATCCGGATACGGTCGCCCGCGAAGTAAGAAAATTCGGGCTCCGCCGATCAAATGAAAAAGTTTCCGTGCAGACGAACAAATAAGCGGAGAAGTTTGTTCGCCAGCACATTTCCAACCCCATAATTACCGCCTTTTGCCTATCAACTCCGCGTTACCTTCAGGAAAACCTTCCAAAAACAATCTGCGGCTTGTGAATTCCAGAATCACAAGCCGCACCACATTTTATAGCGAATGAAGAAGCGATGATCACGGAAATGGCCGGTTCACCGCTGTTAAGAACCGCTCATTGCAAATCGCGTGGAGTCGAACGACTCCTTTGACGACCAAGTTACAACTATCGGTTTCTCCCAGTGTTGACCTACGGATCGATGGTAGGGCGGATCCGCCAGATTCGATGGAATTGCACGGCGAATGTGAATGATGCCGCTGACGCCGTTGGCACGAATCATCGGTCGCAGTTCGCACCTCCGACAGGTTAGGTAAATTTCCTTACGATCATTTCTGTACCATATAATTTGCCGCGTACTGTCGAAGTTTTGGTCGATTGTCTTTTAGGTAATCAGGATGATCCTCTGCTATGCCTTCGTCGGGCCGGGCCAGTAGGATGAAAGCTTCGAGCAGGCCTTCATTGTCAAGTTGGCCAAGAATTTCGAATTGCTTATCCGGTAATTTTCCGGTCTGTGCGGCCTTGACGGCGGTTCGGAGAGATTCGGCCTCCTCGGTGAGCGAGTGACGATACTGCTTTTCTTTCGGAAAGGCTTTGGCGAATTTTTCATTCTTCCAGCTTTCACGCGTAGCCAGATAGGCGAGCCAGGGAGATGCGGACGGATCTTTCGGGTCGATCGCGGTCTTGGGCACAGCTTTTCCTTTCGCATCGAACGTAAATTCAGGAACCTCGATCTCCGGATGGCGCAGATTTTTTCCAGTGATCTCGGACCACTGGTTTATGCCTCGGTGCGACATCCGGTTGTAGGGTTCAACGATGAATGCTTCGATGTAACGGTCGCGCGCCTGATCGTATTTTTTCTGCTTCATCAGGGGCGTTGCCGAATAGCGGTAAGCTGTTTCGCGGTTCGGATCGATCGCGATGGCCCGTTGATACCATTTTTCGGCGCTGTCCCAATCGCCCTTCTGGACAAAGCAATCGCCGCCCGAGACCGCGGCCTGATAGACCTTGGGGTCGAGCGTGAGTACTTTTTCAAAGAGCTTGACGGCTTCTTCATACCTTGATTGAGCGAAGAGGCTTTCAGCCTGGTTCATTGTCTTTTCCGCTTCAGCGTTCTGTGAATAAACAGGGCCTTCGCTGCCGCCGGTGGGCGATTGACCGGTCATTATCGCCAACAGCGAATCAAGCTCCGGCTCGTTCATGCCCAGCTTCTTCGCTTCCTTCAATTGCTCAAGAGCCTTGGCGGACAACTGTTTGGCCTCTTCTGTCTTATTCACCTGCTTCGATTTTGCGAGAAGACTCCAGCCGTAGAAAAAACGGATCTGCGGATTGTCCGGCATCGCCTTGACCACGATCTCAAGGTGCGGGATCGCCTCGGCAAACCGCTGCTGTTCTATAAGGGTGACGGCCTTTGCCGTCGCTTGGACGATTTCCTCTTCCGTCTGTGCGTTCAGCGAAACGCAGGCAGCAAGAAATAGTGCGACGCACACAATTGTACGCAAAGTGGGGAATTGATTGATCATTAACTTTTATTTCCTTCTTCGATTTGCCATTGGCCGATCCGGTATTTCATCAACCAGCGGGATTGGCGGGTTCATGTGAATTATAACGCCGGTGTCAATGGCTAGATGCCTGAGATACCGCTCAAGGTTGTGTTCGGTCGTATATCGTTTCGTTTCTTGCTTTTCCGATCAAGTGATTCGGGCGATCTCGTCAACCGCCTTTGGATTTTCAAGCGACGAAAGATCGCCCGGGTCTTCGTTCAGATAGGCCGACCTTATTACTCGCCGCATTATTTTGGCATTGCGGGTTTTTGGGAGGGCGGAGACGAAATGGATCTTTGACGGGGTGAGCGGCTTGCCCATGTCGCGGGCGACGAGGGCTTTTAGCTCGTCCGACAAACTTAAGTTTGTCGATCTTTCATCATCCGGCAACAAACTAAAGTTTGTTGGACCCTTGACGCAGAACGCCACCATTGCGGTGCCTTTTGTTTCGTCGGGGACGCCGATGACGGCGGCTTCGGTGACGAGCGGGTGCGAGACGAGGATGCTTTCGACCTCGGCCGGGCCGACACGTTTGCCGGCGACCTTTAGCGTGTCGTCGCTGCGGCCGAGGATGAACCAGTGTCCGTCGGCATCGCGCATTGCCCAATCGCCGTGGACCCAAATGTTCTTGAAGCGGCTCCAGTAGGTTTCGAGATAACGCTCCTTTTCCTGCCAAAAGCCGCGTGCCATGCCGATCCAGGGCTGTTTGATGACGAGTTCGCCAACCTCGCCGGGCTTAACCGGTTCACCGTTTTCGTCGAAAATATCCACGTCCATTCCCGGACACGGTGCGGGAAATGAGCACGGTTTGATCGGCAGCAGCGGATTGCCCATCAAAATGCCGCCCGCGATCTCGGTGCCGCCGGAATAGTTGATTATCGGCAGTTTGCTGTTCCCGACCTTTTCAAACAACCACCACCAAGGCGCCGGATTCCACGGCTCACCGGTCGAAGCGAGAATACGGAGCGACGAGAGGTCGTGTCGCTCGAAAGGAGCCTCCCTGTCAGTACCACCTGCGGTAGCGGGTGGTTGAAGCTTGGAATTTGACTTCGTCTGTTCTACCAGGTCCATGATCTCAGTTGAACCACCCGCTAACGCAGGTGGTACCGACTCGTGAGCAGCGAGTGACCGCACAAGCGTCGGTGAGATACCGAGGACCTCGACCTTATGCCTCGCGCAGAATTCCCACATGCGATCCACAGTTGGGTAATCAGGAGCGCCGTCGTAGATGCAGATCGTCGCACCGTTGATCAGCGCGCCGTAGATCAGCCACGGGCCCATCATCCAGCCGATGTCAGTGTACCAGCAGATTCGCGTACCTTTGCCCACGTCCGTCCCAAATGCCATGTCCTGCGCCGCTTTGATCGGGAAAGACGCGTGCGTATGGGCAATGCCCTTCGGCTTGCCGGTCGTGCCGGAGGTGTAGAGGATGATGAGCGGGTCTTCGGCGGAGGTTTGTTCGGGCCTTCCCAACTCTTCGACATTCACATTTCCTTCGTTCCAAAAATCTATCCAGTCCAACTTCTTGGTTCGGTGAATTGTAAAGAGACGCCGTAAAGATTTGACGCGAGGAAGAACTCCATCAATGACTTCAGAGGCCTTGAAGGACTTGCCCCGTCGGGGAAATCCATCACACGTAAATGCGGCTTTAGCCTCAACCGAATTAAATCTGTTCGCGATTGCTTCTACCCCATATCCAGAAAAAACGGGAACCGCGATACATCCGATACGGGCAATGGACAAAAGAGCGATCACTGTCTCCGGAACCATTGGAAGGTGAATCCCGATTGCATCACCCTTTAGAAGACCTTGGTTTCTCAAACTCGCAGAACACTCTTTAACTTCATTGAGCAACTCCGCGTATGAAAGAGTATGAATCGCACCTTCTTCTCCTTCCCAGATCACCGCTGGTTGATCCTTCATCTCATCCGTCTGCCAGCGGTCGAGGCACATTTCGGTGATGTTGAGGCCGGCGTGGGTCGGGCGGCCGGTTGTTGCCGCTCGCGGTTCTGACAGGGGCACACTCCCTACCGGTCGTGTTTCTGCCTTGTCGGTCGAAGGCAGAGTTGTACCACCCGCTGACGCAGGTGGTAGTGACTCTGCGTCTCTGTGGCTCTGCGTTGAAAACCAATCAGGAAACTCCGGACCGTCGGAAACATCTAGGAGTTTTTCGTATGGCGGGTCGAAGCGAATGTCGAGGAATTTCAGGACCTCTTCGGTAAATTTTTCAACGTCGCGGATCGAATATTCGTAGAGTTCATCCCAGGTCGAGACGCCGACCTGTTTCATAAAGCGCATTAGCTGCGAGCGCTTGATAACTTCGGGCGTTGGTTTCCAGGCCACAGGTTGGCTTTCGAGAAGGTTTGTGTCGTCCATATTTATCGGGAAAGCGAGCGTTAGCTGAGCTTTGCGGTCCTCCGCGTCCTCAGCGAGAAATTTCTGTTGAACCTTATATTATCAATCAATTAGAATTAAATCAGGCCTTGATAAGAGGCCCTGCTCCTGCCAAACTCGCCTCCTCGTTTATTTCCGGACCGCCATTATGAAATATTGCCCATCTTGCCTAAGCCAATACTCCGACCTCACCCTGAAATTCTGCTTGCAGGACGGCACTCCGCTCTCGGCTTTACCGGTGAAGCAGAGCACGATCGAGACGGTCGCCTTCTCGCAGCCTTTAACGGTTCAGAACCTACAGCCGACTGGCGAGTTTAAGGATTCTTCGATCGATCGCCGGCTGACCTCTCCAGAGCTTTGCGTCGCGCGGCTGAAGCCCCGGTCGTCCGGCAAGGGATTGATCGCCGGCGGGATAATTTTCGCCATCCTTGTTACAGTTGCGGCTGGCGGCGTTGCTGGTTGGGTCTATTTGTCGAAGCGGCCCGGCGTTGCACGCGACCAAAAAGTCTCAATTTCCGAAGCGGAACCGAACACGGCAGCCGGCAAGCCAGAAGTGCAGACAGATGTTTCTAAGAACCTGAAACCGGATCCAGACGCAAATTCCGAATCGTCGGCCGATATCGAGACGGTGAAGAAGGAGATCGCGGTGCTGATAGAGAATTGGAAGGATCTTATCGAAGGCCGCAACGCAGAGAAGCTTTCGAGGATGTATGGTGAAAAGGTTGAGTATAAGGACAAGAACGGCGTGACGGGAGCCGAGCTCAAAGCCGAAATGCAGAAAACATTTGACGCTTATAGCATGATCGAGATCGTCATCTCAAACCTTCTAATCGCTGTCGACGCTGAGGGCGATGCGGCAACTGCCCTGTTTGACAAGGAATGGTCGTACGAGGCAAGTCCGAAGCTGAACGAAGGTAAATCACACACGAAACTCCATTTCCGTAAAATTGGAAATGAATGGTCGATCGTCACCGAGAAAGACCTGAAGATATACTACATCGAAGATTAGTTCTTATTCGCTATTCGTTCGGCTCCGATAGAACTTTCTAGATTTTCAGCTACCCGAAGGTTAGATAATCGTCGAATTCGTGGCAGAATGTACGCCATGAACGAAATGGCTGTGGCGATCCAACTGCCGCCGGATCTTTTTGGCGGAAAGGTCGGTATTATAACCGGAGCATCGCGTGGCGTTGGGCGGGCGACCGCGTTGCGGCTTGCCGAGGGCGGAGCGAATGTTGTCATCAATTATCTGAAGAGTGAAGAAGATGCTATGGATGTGGTCAGGCTGTGCCAAAACAAAGGTGTCGAAGCGATAGCTGTGCAGGCGGATGTTTCGGACATGGTCGAAGCACAGAAGATCGCCCGGCAGGCGTTAGAGCGGTTTGGCCGGATCGACCTGCTTGTGTGCAACGCGGGAATTTGGGAAGGTGCCCCGATCGAAGACATGACCGAAGAGGTTTGGAATAAAGTCCTCAACACAAACCTGAAATCCGCCTGGGCGATGACGAAGGCGTGTGTGCCGGCGATCAAGAAGCAGGCAAGCGGTGCGATAGTGATGGTGTCGTCCACGGCCGGGCAGCGGGGCGAAGCAAATTATTCAAACTACGCCGCGTCAAAAGGCGGACAAATTTCATTTACCAAAGCACTTGCTTCTGAGCTTTGCCCGAAAATTCGCGTTAACGCCGTCGCTCCCGGCTGGATAGAAACCGCAATGGTGCGGCCGGTTTTTGAAGATGAGGATTATAAGCAGAGTGTCCTGAATTCGATCCCGCTGAACCGAATGGCCGCGACTGACGATATTGCACTTGCGATATGCTTTTTGCTTTCCGACTGGTCGCGGCACATTACGGGCGAAGTGCTTAACATCAACGGCGGAGCGGTTTTATGCGGATAATGTGGCATTGGCCGTGCTATTCGGCATAAAGGTTGCGTACCTCTGCCATTGGAGGTGTTAGCAAAATGGCAGAAAAGAACATACCCAACAAGGATGCGCCCCGAAGCCCGGAACACGGTGCCGAAGGAAAATTTTACCATAACAAGGATCGGCGATCAGGCAGCACAAGCGAGCCGAATGAGGGACGCTCACAGGGCGGCAACGGGTTGTCGCAGAAACGTGACCGGATGGAAAAAGTAAGCCGCGATAGCGGAGCGGGCGGTCAACGGTCAGAATAGAATTTGGCCCGGTTTGACTTGACAGGACTCGCCAACCTGATTTAGGTTGGATTGACCGGTCCATTATCGGCCGGATTGAAAATTCAACAGCGTGGCGATTTAAGGCAACTTGCTCCACGATAAAAACTGCTAAAGCGTCTCGGCGCGGTTCAAAATTCCCGTCGATGATAAGCGAAGAACTTATAAAAGCTCTCGTGCAATTTAGCACGAGGGCTTTTTTTGTTTTCGGAAGTTGCCAAAAGAATAGGAGAAAATCATGAGCGAACAACAATTTAATTTCAATACGCTGGCACTTCACGGCGGGCAAGAGATCGATCCTGCCACCAATTCAAGAGCGGTCCCGATCTATCAGACGACGAGCTATGCATTTAACGACGCCGATCATGCGGCGCGGCTTTTTGCGCTCAAAGAATTCGGCAATATTTATACGCGGTTGATGAATCCGACGACGGATGTTTTCGAAAAACGCATCGCCGCACTCGAAGGCGGCGTTGCGGCCCTCGCAACGGCAAGCGGCCAGGCGGCCGAAACCCTCACGATCCTGACGCTCGCCGGCGCCGGCGATGAGGTCATCTCAACCACCTCGCTTTACGGCGGAACATACAATCTTTTTCACCACACGCTGCCGAGGCTTGGGATCAAATTCCATTTTATCGACGGTGCCGATCTCGACGGTATCGAAGCAGCGATAAACGACCGGACCAAGGCGATCTACACTGAAACAGTCGGCAACCCAAAGCTCGATGTTATCGACATCGAGCGTCTTGCCGAGATCGCGCATCGCCATGGCCTGCCGCTCATAATCGACAACACCATCCCGTCGCCTGCTCTTTGCAATCCGATCAAATGGGGAGCGGACATCGTCGTTCATTCGGCGACGAAGTACATTGGCGGGCACGGCACTACGATCGGCGGCGTGATCGTTGATGCCGGCAAGTTTGACTGGGCGGCAAGCGGGCGGTTTCCTGAATTCAGCGAGCCTGATCCAAGCTATCACGGTATCTCATACACCGAAGCATTTGGGCCGCTTGCCTTTATTATCAAGGCACGCGTTCAAGGGCTGCGAGATACGGGTGCGGCGTTGTCGCCTTTCTCGTCGTGGCAGCTTTTGCAGGGAACCGAGACGCTGCCGCTGCGCGTTGAACGCCATAGCGAAAATGCCCTTTCGGTCGCCAAGCATCTCGAAACGCATCCGTTGGTCGAATGGGTCAATTATCCAAAACTCGCTTCGAGTAAGTATAGCGAATTGGCCGACAAGTATCTTGAGAACGGTGGAAGCTCGATCGTAACGTTCGGAATAAAAGGCGGATTTGACGCCGGCAAGCGGTTCATCAACTCGGTCAAGCTATTCTCGCTGCTGGCAAATATCGGCGACGCAAAATCGCTGGTGATCCATCCTGCCTCGACGACGCATCAGCAGTTGACGCCGGAGGAGCAAGAGTCAACCGGCGTGACCGCCGACCTGATCAGGCTGTCGGTCGGGATCGAGGACATCCGCGACATTCTGGCCGATCTGGATCAGGCGTTGCAATTATCGACAGAATCGGCAGATTCGGCCTCGGCCTGATAGATCGTTTAGGGCGGCGAAAGCGCGGGTGATCCATCTCCTGTCACCGCAAACTGTGAACTTTCGCCGCCCGAACGGAGGTGAGTATGTTTGAAATAGATCTCACGATCAACGAACCGTTCGAGCTTGAAAACGGCGATGTCCTTGATGAAGTGCGGCTTCGCTGCAGCATTTTTGGACGGCTGAATCCGGATAAGTCGAACGCCGTGCTCGTCTTTCATGCCTTGACCGGCAGTTCGCGGGTGGGCGATTGGTGGAAAGGCGTCATCGGTAGCGGGGAGGCGCTGGATACCTCTGAGCTGGCATTTGTCTGCGTCAACTATCTTGGCTCGTGTTACGGTTCGACGAGTGCCAGGGAACTAAAGAACCGGCTCGGTGAGCTTCCAGTGGTGACGCCCCGCGACATGGTGCGGGCGAACGCGCTGTTGTTCGATCATCTCGGTATCTCAAAGTTTCGGGCCGTTGTCGGCGGCAGTGTCGGCGGAATGCTGGCGCTACAGTTCGCGGTTGATCTTCCGGAGCTTTCAGATGAGATAATCCCGATCGCCGCGACACCGCTTTCGGCAATGGGCCTTGCTCTGAATCATATTCAGAGACAGGCGGTCCGCGGCGGCGACATCGAACTTGCACGCAAGATCGCTGTCGTTTCGTACAAATCGCCAGAGAATTTTGAAGCAAAATTTGCCCGCAGGCCAAATCGCAACGGCGAAGATCCGGCCCGCCGGCACGATCATCGTTTTGATATAGGCGGCTATCTCGACCATCACGGCGCGACTTTTCGCGAACGGTTTGAGATCGAGAGCTATGAGCTGATCACAAAGGCGATGGACCTCTTTGATCTGACGGACGAACAGATCCGGCGGATCTCGGCAACCGTCTCACTTGTCGGCATATCGGGCGATTGGCTTTTTCCGGCGTCGGATGTACGTGCTCTGCATCAACGCCTTACGCGGTTGAATATCAGATCAAACTATTACGAGATCGAGTCAGACGACGGTCACGATGCATTCTTAAGCGATACCGTTGAAATGTCCAGAGTACTCAAAGAGATCTTAAAACGTGAGCATTCACGCCCCGCGCGGCATATCGCCGACGCATCGCGCGGAGCCGTATTTTGCATAGGAGGCATCAGCAAAGCTGCATGAGTGATGAAAAAGTAGAACATAAGCTGCCGAAGTATATTTTGAGCGGCAAGTCAGCGGTGATCACGGGAGCTTCGCGCGGGATCGGTAGGGCGACCGCTCTGCGATTTGCCGAAGCCGGTGCAAACGTTGCCGTAAATTATCTGAACAGCGAAGAAGAGGCCGAGTCGGTCGTACGCGAATGCCGCGAGCTGGGTGTCAAAGCGATCGCCGCCCAGGCCGACGTGGCTGATCCGGCCGAAACTCAGCGGCTGATCGATACTGCCGTCAGCGAGTTCGGCGGCGTTGAGATAGTGGTCGCAAATGCCGGAATTTGGGAAGGCGATCCGGTTGAAGACATGGCCGAGG
>JADLDC010000344.1 GCA_020846885.1 Acidobacteriota bacterium
CTTAAGTGAGGTGGCTCGTTATGAAATGGTTCTTAGAGATCGTTAAACGCAAGTGGCGGCTGGCAGTTACTACTGTCTTTGTTTTCATGATCTTGACCGTACCGGGTTCGAAAGGGATCCTTGGAAAGTTCATCACCGTCAATGCCGGCGGCGGAGGAGGCGGCCATTACGGCGGCGGGCACAACGGCGGCGGCGGCGGGCACAACGGCGGCGGTGGCGGGCACAATGGCGGCGGCGGGCACAATGGCGGCGGCCAGCACAATACCTCAAGCGCCAGCCAGAGCTATTCAAGTTACTCGGGCCCGCCGCAGCCGAACCCGAATTATAGCCCGAACTCGCACGGGAACGGATGCTCGACCGGGCGGCGTCATTCGCGGTCGCATCATAATCATCACAAGCCGCGGCATTCTCATTATCGCCCCAACGGGCATTGATAATAGACCGCCGATTTTGCGTCATGGAACTTCTTTCTCCCGTTTTTTTCTCAGATGACCGCCGAGAACGATTGCGCTTCGCGACCGACAAACTGGGAATAAGGGTCGGAAAGTTGTACGGATGGGTTTCCGATAAAGGCCGACAGCTCCGCTCCATTGCGGGTAACGATGAGCTGATCCGGACGCTGATCTCAACTGAAAAAGCGCCGGCCGAGGGTGCGAGGCTGCGAACCGGACAGCAGCTCAACATTTATCGGCCCGACGGGACCAGGTTGCGGCTCCAAATTTTTGGCGTTCGCAGCGGGGGTTTTTCGAACGCATATTCGGTAATTGATCTGGATGATGTAAAACCGTATTGTCTCAAAGAAAATCGTGCCTTACCCGGAGACGAACAGGCCAGAAACCACAAGCTCTCGATCGAGGCCGCTATTCTCCTACGGCTGGGCGCTCATCCCAATCTTGTAACCACTTTTGCCGCGTTTCACCACCGCGGCCGATTTTACCTTCTAACAGAATTCCTCCCCGATGAAAGCCTTGATCTTCGGCTGAAGCGGGGACCGATCGGTCCCGGCGAAGCTGTCATTTTTGCTGCTCAGATCTGCCGTGCATTGAGTTATGCACGCGACGTTTTGCCTGGTTTTGTTCACGGCGACGTGAAGCCGGGAAATTGCATGCTGACCCGCGACGGCGGCCTGAAGTTAGGTGATTTTGGGATGGCTGCCGCCGACGGCCTTGGGAGGTTCGAAAGCGGCCTGGCTGCCGATCTGGACGGCGTCGTGACCGAAGCGACGTCGCGTGGTTGGGGCGGAACGGCATCGTACATGGCGCCCGAAATGTTTGACGGCGTTTCTCCAGACCGAAGCCATGCGGATGTTTATGCCCTGGGAGTAACGCTATTCGAAATGTTGTCCGGTGAGCGGCCTTTCACGCATGCGTCAAAGAACGGCCTGATCGAACTCCACCGGTCGATGGAGCCGCCATGCGAGAAGCTCGATGCACTCGGGTTGCCGCGATCCCTTGTAGAACTGGTCAGACGATGCCTGTCAAAATCGCCTGCGGAACGGCCGGCGGACCTTCGCGAGATCGAACGCGAACTTTTGCGGATCGCGGATCAATACTTTGGAGCCGGGCTACGCGCAACGGAAAGGGAAACTGAGATCGGGCCTGATCCTAAGGCCGTCGCGATGTCGCTTGCCGAGATCGGTTCGTTTACACCGGCGGCCGCGCTGCTTGACTCGGCTATCGCTTCGCCGGGCCCGACAGCCGAACTTCTTGCGGCCAAAGCGACGATCCTCGCAATGGCCGGCCGAGTTGACGAAGCGTATGGATCAAGCACGGCGGCATTGATGCTGCGTGCTGACCTCCTTAGCGTCCTGCTTGCTCACGGGCGAGTATTGGCGGCCCGCGGCGACCATGATCTTGCGGTCGAATATCTGCGCCGGGCACTTTTGCTCGGCCCAAATAACTGCACCGTCCTTAACCTGCTTGGCGATACCTTTTGCCAGCTTGATGAGCGTGAACAGGCAAAGAAGCATTTTGATCTATCGATCGCGATCGACGCTGAACAGCCGGCCGCTTTGATCGGCCTCGCTCAACTTGCGCTGGCGGCGGGCGATCATGACAATGCGATCGCCTTTTCACGAAAGGCCAGGGAAGTCGATGCGGAAAACGCGTCGGCCTATCTGATCCTCGCGGAGGCACTTTCACGCAAAGGCTCGACGATCGATTCGATCAAAGCATACAAAGATGCCATGGTCCGCAATGCTGATCCGGGGCGTTCGCGACGGGGATTTGTCGCTGAATGCCTCGCTCTCAGAACAGCGTCCGGCAAGCCGTTTGACCGCGGCTTTGTCCGGCTTTTGGTTCGGAGCGCTTGTGTCCTTAAGCGACCGGTTCTCGACCGCAAGACGGCTGATCGATTTGTGAACGCGTTTACCGCGGCGATCGATTCGGATCGCGATGCGGAGCTTGCATTTTTTCACGATGTTACGCTGGCAAAGATCGCCGACGGCCCGGGCGTAACAAACGCCGAGCGCCTTGTGGCCCTTCTCGACTCGGTCACAAGGCCGCCAAACAGTTCTCATTTGCAATACTCGTTTGGCCGCATCTTTTATCACCTCGACGAATTGGATAAATGCGAAGCAGTGTTCAAGGAGATCCTTGCAGCGAATGGGCCGAACGAAAGCTCGTACTATTTTCTTGGAGCTTGTGCCGAAATTAAAGATGATCCCGCGGCTGCGCTTGCATTTTACAAGAAGGCGAACGCATTGCTCGATTGTGAAGATTCACGAACCGGGATCCGTCGGATGATGTACGAATTGGAACGGGGCACTAAGCAGAAAGAAACATACTAATGGCCTGGAACAGATAATTTGCAAGTAGTTTTTTGCAGATCTCGTCTTTGCGGCCTTTGTGTCCGCCCTTTGCGGCCTTTGTGTTAACGTCCTTCTTACCACAAAGATCGCAAAGTTGAAGACACAAAGAGCACAAAGGTACTTGCAGTTCAATGGTCACAGGCATCCACACGGGTCGGAAAGTTAATGCCAGGTCAGAGTTTACAGCAAAAACTTAAAAGTGCAGCGCAAGCCGCGGTGTACGCGGGGTTTCTCCTGTTTCTGCTTTTTACTTCGTACCACGAAGGGCTGTCTAATTACTATTCCGCGTTGGCGTTCGACTCCGGCTCGGCGGATGATGTGGCCGCGACGATATCCTACAGCCCAACGAGCACAGTAGCCCACCGAACCGCGGCCGAGGTCGCGATGCGCAACAAGGACTATCCTATGGCGGCTGCGGAATTTGAGCGTGCGGCAGAGCTAAGCAAGCAGGATTATGTGCTGTGGCTTGGGATAGGTTATGCCCACCAGCAGATGGGCGAATTTGGGATTGCCGAAACAGCATACGACCGGGCCATTGAGCTTGCTCCCAATTACAGCAGGCCGCGCCACTACCTAGGAATGCTGATGCTCGACACAGGCCGTAATGAGGAGGCGTTCGAGGATCTGAGCAGGGCGGCTGAGCTTGACCCCGATCTGGAGCCGGTAATTCAGCGCCTTGCGAGAAAGAAATTCGACGATGCCGAGGCGATCGAGGCAGCAATGCGTCCGGTGTCTCCGGAAGCGAAGCGCTCTCTTGCCCGGTACCTGATCAAATATCATTACATGACCGATTCGGTCCGCGAATATCTGATGAGCGGCGAGCTATCGCCGGTTCAAAAGAACGAATTTGTCAGGTACCTTCTTCACAAGCAGGAGTTTCAGATCGCCCGCGACGTCTGGCGTTCGCGGCAAGGGCAGGATCCTGCCCAAACGAATTTGCCTATTTTTGACGGCGGTTTCGAGCTGATCTCGGAAAGCGACCCGAGCGGCCTTGGCTGGCAGATCGATCAGAAAATGTCGGCGATCGCTGTTGCCCGTGACCGGGACAACGTGCATTCAGGCGTAAATGCGATCAATGTTCGGTTCGCCGGGAATGTTGAGATCGGGCGGCCTATTCTGTCTCAATACGTGTACGTTGAACCCGGCCGGAAATACACGCTGTCTTTCTTTGTCATGGCGGGCGACGTAGTTTCCGCCGGATTGCCGGCGATCGTTATTTCAGATCCGGTTTCTGGCGAAACTCTCGGATCGTCAGAACCGCTTTCCGGCACCGGCGGAAAGTGGGAACAGCGCTCTATTACCTTTACGCCATCTGAGTCCTCAGTCGTACTCTTCTCGCTGCAGCGGCCCTCGTGCTCCGCCTCGCCTTGCCCCATTTTCGGGGACCTCTCGCTCGACGATATTTCAATAACTGAACGGCCTGACTTGCGATAGACTCATTGCCCCGGATCGCTGATCTGCCGGCGGAGTTCATACTTCGTTAAGCGCGCTCTGTGCGGACTTCTGGGAGTACGCCAAATGAAGCCCTTCGCGGCCGAGGCTTTCTTCAAGATACGGGTCATTGCGTGGTATCAGTTTTTCCGCGTTCAGGCTGCGGACAAACACGAAGAGGAACAGGCCGATAAACCCTAGCGTCAACGCGACATCCGCAACACCTATCATCGGGCTGCCGAAAAATGCCGGAAAGATCATTGCATAAAGATCAAGCCAATGCCCGACGAGCGCAATTCCGCACGCGGCCAGCATCCACGTCGAATTCATCTTTACCCGCCGCGGCAGCAGCATGACGAACGGTATCACCCAATTCAGGAACAGGTTGGCGATAAAGACCGTCATCCAGCCGTTCGTTGAGGTGCGTCGATAATAGTAGATCGTCTCTTCAGGCAGATTCGCATAGTAGATCAGAAGGTACTGCGAGATCCAGATATAGGCCCAGAAGGTCGCGAATCCCATCACGATCTGGCCAAGCATGTGCATATGCTTGTCGCCAACTTCGGGCAGAAACCCGCGCTTCTTTAGCAGTATGACAAGAATGGTTATCGCGGCGGCACTGCTGGTCAGTGTGCCCGCGATCATATAAAAGCCGAAGATCGTGCTGAAGAACATCGGTTCCAGCGACATTACCCAATCGAACGAGGCGAGCGAGAAAGTGATCGCAA
>JADLDC010000345.1 GCA_020846885.1 Acidobacteriota bacterium
ATGGCCGTTGCGCTTGATTGGGGCCTGATAGTGCCGGTCATCAAGCGGGCCGATACGCTTTCGCTTTCCGGGCTGGGCCTTGCCGCAAATGACCTTGCCGACCGTGCCAGGAGTAAAAAGCTCAGCCCCGATGAAGTGGCCGACGGTACCTTCACCATAACGAATCCCGGCGTTTTCGGCGGACTGTACGGAACACCGATCATTAACCAGCCGCAGGTAGCGATCCTCTGCGTAGGTACGATCGAAAAACGGCCGCGCGTCCTGACCACGCCGGACGGCGACGATTACATCGCTATCCGGACAATGGCGTATTTCGCTTTGACCTACGACCACCGCATCGTGGACGGAGCGGATGCCGAAAGATTCCTCTCGTTTATGAAAGAATACCTGGAAACGAACGAATTTTCTCTATAGTCGAAACTATTTTATCCACTATCCGGCGTCTAGAATCCAAAGTCATTTACCTTGGATTCTAGACGTTGGACTTTCTTCATGTATATTGTGAGCCTGCCGCCGTTAAAAAACTCTTGGCAAAGGACTTGAATTTGTGTATTCTGTCCGCGGCCGAAGTTTTTTTCCGATCTTTTGCCGTTGAGAACCTAGACTGTACGATAACGGGACACTTCCATTCGATTGCGTCTATCGGTGTATAGATTGCAGACATTCAAATTCCTGAGTATTTCTGCCTGGACCACAAAACCCTATTATTTACAATACTTACGGAATCGACCCCAAACTTTCAAAGTTTGGCACGATTATTGATAAAGCATCCGCAGGCTGAAGTATTGCCCTTTTTTATTTGAATGTTCGGTCATCCGAAGAAAGCGGCTTCGAGAAAATGCCGTGATCGAAAGCAAGGGTCGGAAAAGCCGCCCGAAACAACGGCGGCGAAAGGATCGATTTTCAGCATTATTAGGTTTGAAGGAGTTAAGCTATGACAAAGAAAATTACGATATTGGCCTTGAGCATTATGCTCGGCGCGTTTAGCGTTCTTGCTCAGGACGCGCCGATGAACGGCACACCGGACGCTCAGACAAGAAATCTCGCCGCGGGACAAAAATATAAGATCAAAGGTGTCGTGGTTTCGCAGGACGCCGGCAGTATTGTCGTGCGTGACTCGGTCGGCGTTGATACGCGTGTACTGACGAACGGCGCGAGCATAAAGACAAAAGGCGGTTGGTTCGGCGGCGGCGACCCCGTTGCGGCGAACCAGATCGTTCGCGGGCTATATCTTGAGGCCGAAGGACGCGGCGACAACGCCGGATCGCTTGCGGCGACCAAGATCCGCATGGACAAGGACGATTTCCGCGTGGCACAGTCGATCGACAGCCGCGTTGGCCCGGCCGAAGAACGCCTGACGGCTGCTGAAGAAAATGCCCGACGCGTTTCGGGCCAGATCGATGAGCTGATGGCCATCTCGAATGCCGCTCGCGGCGGTGCCAAAGCAGCCCAGGAAACAGCCGATGCGGCGATCGCCGGTGTGAACGCGACAAACGAACGCATCAGCGCGATGGATGATTATGTTGTCCAATCGACGGCGACGGTAAATTTCCGCGTAAACAGTGCGGTCCTTTCACCGGAAGCCAAAGCATCACTGGATGAGGTGGCGTCAGCGGCCCAATCGATGAAGGGATATTTTATCGAGGTCACCGGCTTTGCGTCATCGGATGGCAGCCTTGCAAAAAACAAAGTGCTTAGCCAGCGTCGTGCACAGGCGGTGATCGATTATTTGGTCGAGAACCACAATGTTCCGCTTCGACGCGTTGGCAACTCGTACGGTTTTGGCGAACTCCAGGCCGTTGCGGACAATTCAACCCGCGAAGGCCGTGAACAGAACCGCCGTGTCGAGATCAAGCTTTTGGTGAACCGCGGACTCAATCAGAATGTCGAGGTTCGATCATCAGCGTCAACCGATCCGGGGACCAGCAACGAGGAATAATCTGTCTGGCCGTCATTTAACTTGAGGGCAAAAGCTGCGAAATTGGTGAAAACCTTTTTCGCACTTTTGCCCTCTAACTTTGTGATGTGATCGTCGCTCGATCCAAAAGACCCGCACGCCTAACCTGCTATGAGATCCAAAACCAACAGTATTGCTTTCTCCCTCTTTGCCGTCTTTGTATTTGCGGCAGCGGCCGTTTCGGCGCAAATTCCAACACCGACGCCTGTCATCAAGGAAGAAGACCAGGTCATCAAGGTCAGTTCGCGGCTGGTGGTCGTCCCGGTCTCGGTAAGTGACGGAAACGGAGAGCCTGTGCCGGGGCTGACGATGGCAAATTTTCGCGTGACAGAAGAGGGCCGGCCGCAGGTAATTGACAGCGTGGGGAACGCACAGGAAGTTCCCCTTGAGATAGCTTTGCTGATCGACGTTTCCGGAAGTGTGAATCCGCTTTTTGAGTTTGAGAAAAAAGCGGCCGGCCAGTTTCTGCGGACGGTGATGAAGCCTGACGACCGTGCCACGATCTTTTTGATCGGCGACAGGCCCTCCACTGCGCTAAAAAGTGAAAATTCAACGCTTGCGGCCGAACGGCTCGCGAAGGTCGTCCCGTCGGGCAAATTCACGGCATTCTACGATACTGTCGCCGCGGCGGCTAGTTATCTAAAGCAAAACGCCCCGTCAAAAAGCCTCAAGGTAATAGTTGCCATGACTGACGGCGAGGACAATTGGAGCGATCTGGTTCGAGAGTCAGAAAAAGCAACTTACCGTGACGTGGACATTAACTCGCTTACGCCCGAGAAACGGAATCAGCTTGCGGCGACGACGGACAACGCCCACCGCAACGCACAGGCGCATATTTCGCGTGAATTGCAGAATGCTGACACCGTTTTTTATGCGATCAACCCGGCGGGAAGATCGATAAAGCTCAACAAAATAAGCATGCGGGCCCAGGCGGGGATGGAGAAATTCGCGAACGAGACGGGTGGAACGTTCTATTTGCCGAGCTTTGCTCCGACAGAGACGAAGGACACGCTTCAGAATTCAAGCAATGTCAAAAAGAACGAATCGACACTGGATAC
>JADLDC010000346.1 GCA_020846885.1 Acidobacteriota bacterium
ACGTGGCCGGTACGCTCCTTGGCGTGCTCGATCTGTTTTCGGGCGGGAACTTCAGGACCATTTCTGTATTTGCCTTAGGTGTGACGCCATACATTACGGCGTCGATCATCATGCAGCTTCTTCCGGTACTTTCGCCTGCGGTCAAGAAGATCCAGGAAGAAGGCGAGGTCGGCCGGCAGAAGCTGAACCAGTGGACGCGGTACATGACCGTTGTCCTCTGTGCGGTCCAGACGTTCTTTGTGGCCACATGGCTGAGCAAGAACGGTATTATTCCCGAAACATGGTCGGCATCGATAATGATCGTCGTGACGCTGACTACCGGAACGATCTTTGTAATGTGGCTGGGCGAACAGATCACGGAACGCGGCGTCGGCAATGGTATCTCACTGCTGATCTTTGCAGGTATCGTGATAGGCATGCCGGGAGCCGTCATGCAGATATCTGAACGTGTTGGGGCCGGCGATGCGATGCAGACCCTCGGCGTGATCTTCCTGGTCATCGTTCTTGTGGCATTGACGGCATTGATCGTATATGTCGAATCGGCTCGAAGAAACATCGCGATCAGCTATGCAAGCCGGCGGGTTGGGAACCAGACCTTCTCCGGCCAGGAAACAAGCCTGCCGCTGAAGATAAACATGGGCGGCGTTATCCCGGTGATCTTCGCGTCATCCGTGTTGGCAATGCCGCAAACCCTGTTCGCTGCATTTCCGCCGCAGCAGGGCGATACAACCTCGACCTGGGCAAAGATCTATACTTTTTTCCAATCGTTTCACGGCGGGGACCCGTATTACGAACTGGTGTTTATTTCGCTGATCGTGCTGTTCACGTTCTTCTACATCACGATCATATTCAATACGGACGAGGTTGCCGACAACCTCCGCAAGCACGGTGGTTTTGTGGCCGGCATTCGGCCCGGGGCACCGACCGCTGACTATCTGAACCGTATTCTCACGCGGCTGACCACCGTCGGCGCTATCTACCTGGCACTGGTCGCATTTATTCCGCAGGTGCTGCTGAGCGGATTCCGCGTGGGACGCCTGCCGTTTATCGGTGATAATCTGGACGCTTTCTTTACGGCGACGCCCGGGCTGAGCTGGATCCCGACGGGGCTTGGCTATCAGTTCTACTTTGGCGGCACTTCGCTGCTGATCATTGTCGGTGTTGCGATGGATACGGTCGCTCAGATCGAGGCCCAGCTTGTAATGAGGAACTACGAAGGCTTCCTCGGCGCCGGATCGCAGCTTCGAGGACGCAGAACGTAAGAGATTTGAAACGCAGAGACACAGAGACGCAGAGATAGAAGGGAATAAGAGTTTGCGTTAGTCGCGGCGATTTTTCTGAACTCTGCGGCTCAGCGTCTCTGCGTTGGTGATTTGATGAGCAAGATCGTTGTATTAATAGGTGCACCCGGGGCCGGGAAGGGAACGCAGGCCAGGCTTCTTGATGAAAGGCTTGGCATTCCTCAGATCTCGACAGGCGATATGTTTCGGGAGATGAAGACGCAGGACACGCCGCTTGCACGCGAGGTCCAGGAGATAATGGCGTCGGGCAAACTTATCTCCGATGATGTGACCTTTCGAATAGTGCGCGAGCGGACTTCGAAGCCGGATACCGCCGGTACGTATGTTTTGGACGGCTATCCGCGAACCGCGGTTCAGGCCGAACAGCTTGAGGAACTTGCCAAAGAGCAAGGCAAAGAGATCCAGGCAATTGAGATCGATGTTCCGAAGGACGAATTGATGAAGCGGCTTACCGGCCGGCGGACGTGCCCGGTCTGCGGTGAGATATACAATGTCTATTCAAAGCCGCCAAAGACTGAAGGCGTTTGCGATCTGCATCCCGATGCTCAGCTCACGCAGCGTGCTGACGACAACGAAGAAAAGGTCCGTGTCCGGCTTGAGACCTATGACGAGCTGACAAAACCGCTGCTTGCGTATTATCAAAGCTCCGGCCGTTTGAAAAAAGTGGACGGCACGGGCGAAGTTGAGGACATCTATTCGACGTTGGAAGCGGGCTTGTAGCTTCTATTGTTTTGTTTGGAATGGCTGACGGCCGTTATCTCTTAATTGTCAGCCGCCAGGTTTGCCGTTGGAATGATCAGGGATTCAGCGATAGGCGGAGTGATCAGCGGGCTGAGTCAGGTGTTTTTCGGAAAGAGAATGATCATCGCAAAGTCGCAGAAGGACCTTGAAAAAATGCGCGCCGTCGGCGAGTTGATCGCGGAGGTGCGCGAGGAGCTGCGGATGTTGGCCGCGCCGGGCGTGACGACGCTCGAGTTGAATGCGGCCGCCGAAAAGATGATGCGTGACGCCGGGTCGATCCCGACGTTCATCGGCTATAAGCCGCATGGTATGGTCGCGTTCCCATTTGCCATTTGCGCATCGGTCAATGAGCAGATCGTGCATGGCTTTTCTAACGATCGGGAACTTCGTGACGGTGATATCATTTCGCTCGATATGGCATGTACCTTAAACGGGTTTGTGGGTGACACGGCAATGACGCTGCCTATAGGGACGGTGTCTGATGAATTAAAACAATTGATCCGTGTTACTGAAGAATGCCTTGCTCTTGGCATTGAAGCGTCGCGGGTAAACGGACGCGTGGGCGATATCGGCTGGTCTATTCAGCAGCATGCGGAAAAATATGGCTATGGCATCGTCCGTGACTATACCGGGCACGGCATCGGCCGCTCGATGCACGAGGCGCCGCAGATACCAAATCACGGCAGGCAAGGAACAAAAGAGAAGATCCGGGCCGGCTATTGCTTTGCGATCGAACCGATGCTTAACCTTGGAACTGCTGAAACTAAAACACTTGAGGACAAGTGGACAGTAGTTACAAAGGATGGCAAGGCGTCGGCCCACGCCGAGCATACTATCGCCGTTACGCCCGATGGGCCGGAAATACTGACGCTGACAAAGGGCCAGAAGAGGGCCCTGAACGCGGACAAGGCCGAAACTGTAGCGGCGTGACTTGAAAGTTCCAGGATTCCGCGATAAACTAATGGTTTGTCCAACTATTTGAGAAGTTGGGTTGATCGACTATGTCAAAAGAGGAAGCGATAGAAGTTACCGCTACCGTGCTTGAGACATTGCCGAACGCGATGTTCAAGATCGCGATCGACGGCAATGAGCACGAGGTGCTGGCGCATATTTCAGGCAAGATGCGCAAGAACTTTATTCGTATTCTTCCTGGAGACAAGGTTTTGGTCGAGTTGTCGCCGTACGACCTGAAACGCGGGCGAATAACATATAGGTATAAATAAGTTTCTGGCGCGTTTTGCGTGGGCAGCGGGCCCGATCGGGACTAGAAACCTGAGATCAAGGAACAAGGAACTAAACAGCTATGAAAGTTCGTCCTTCGGTAAAAAAGATGTGCGATAAATGCAAGGTGATCCACCGCAGGGGCGTCGTGCGCGTCATTTGCGATAATCCAAAGCATAAGCAGAGACAAGGATAAGACGATTTTGGATTTTCGATTTTGGATTTTCGATTCGCTACGCGTTCTAAAGATCCAAAATCCAAGATCTGAGATCCAAAATACAATATTATGGCTCGTGTAGCAGGTGTAGATTTACCGCCCAATAAGAGGGCACAGATCGGATTGACGTACATTTACGGCGTTGGCAAGTCGCGCGCGACTGCCTTGCTGGATGAAGCGAATATTGGACAGGATGTCAAGATCCGCGATCTCAGCGAAGATGAGCTGAACAAGATCCGCGCCATCCTGGACGCGCAGGGCAATATCGAAGGCGATCTTCGCAAACGGATCCAGATGGATATCAAGCGGCTGATGGATATCGGCTGCTATCGCGGGCTGCGCCATCGCCGCAGCCTTCCGGTCCGCGGCCAGCGTACGTCCACGAATGCACGCACCCGCAAGGGCCCGCGAAAGGCGGCGGTCGCTAAGAAGAAGGCACCGGGCAAGAAATAGGAAATTTGCGATTTTCAATTTGCGATCTGCGATTGGCTGACCACGAATCGTAAATTCGCAAATCGAAATTCGCAGATCGCAAATATTAACATGGCAAAAGCACCAGCAGCAGGAAAGAAAAAGACTTTCAAGAAGAAAGAGCGGAAGAACATTCCGGTTGGGATCGTTCATATTTCGGCGTCGTTCAACAATACGCTTATCTCGATCACGGATACGCAGGGCAATCTCGTTGCCCAATCGTCGTCGGGGGCGAGAGGCTTCCGCGGATCGCGTAAAGGCACGCCGTTCGCGGCACAGCAAGCGGCGGGCGAAGTGGCACGAAAGGCCGTTGAAGCCGGCATGCGTGAGGTCGAGGTCCGTGTTAAGGGGCCGGGCGGCGGCCGCGAATCGGCGATCAGGGCCGTTGCGCAAGCGGGTATCCGCGTGACGACGATCCGCGACACTACGCCGATCCCGCACAACGGATGCCGTCCGCCGAAACGCAGACGCGTTTGACGATCCTGGATTTTAGATTTTGGAGTTTGGATCGCGTGGCGCGATCGATCCGGGTTTGAATCGAAAGGACGAAGGGGAGCGATAATATGTTTCCTGTAAACTTTTTCTCCAAAAATGATCTTGGTCAAGGCTTGGGCTTTGTCGGTTTTGGGATGATCCAGGATCGCAAATCCAAGATCCAAAATCATTTTTGCTGAAGGCAAAAATACTATGGCTAGATATAGAGATGCGGTGTGCCGGCTGTGCCGGCGTGAGGGCGGAAAGTTATTTTTGAAGGGCGACAGGTGCTTTAAGCCGTCGTGTGCCATCGAAAAGCGTGGAACGAACCCGCCGGGACAGCATGGCGGTGCGCGCCGAAAGATGCTTGCCGGTTATGGCGAGCAGCTTCGTGAAAAGCAGAAAGTAAAACGTATTTACTTTGTGCTCGAAAAACAGTTCCGCAACTATTTTGAAAAGGCGCGTCGCCAGAAGGGTGTGACCGGCGAGAATTTGCTTTTCATGCTGGAAAAGCGGTTGGACAACGTCGTGTATCGTTCTGGTTTTTCGACTTCGCGGCGTCAGGCACGCCAGTTGGTCAATCACGGACATATCGAGGTAAACGGCCGCAAGGTGAACATCCCGTCCTTCCAGGTGAAGGTCGGCGATACCGTTACTGTAAAAAACAAGAGCACAAAAAATACGCATGTTGAGGGTGCCTGGCAGACGGCCGCCGGCCGCGGGCGTCCGGCGTGGATATCGCCGGCAGGGCGCGACATGAGCGTTTCGATCGCCGCGGGGCCGTCGCGAGCGGATATCGATTCGAATATTAACGAACAGTTGATCGTAGAGTTGTACAGTAAGTAGTTTTATTTGGTGCCGGCTGAAGTAGCCGGGTGCGGTGAGCCCGTTCTTGCTCATTGTGGCCCGGGGACAAGGCCGGTTTGACTTGACGGTTTAAAAGAACAAATATGGCACAGAGTAATAATTGGACGGATTTTCAAATGCCGTCACGCCTGAACGTTGATAACGAGACGTTGACCGAGCGGTACGGCAAGTTCTACGCACAGCCGTTCGAGCGGGGCTTCGGTACGACGATCGGTAACTCGATCCGCCGGGCGCTTCTATCGTCGATCGAAGGGGCCGCTGTTACGGCCGTGAAGATCGAAGGCGTGGAGCACGAATTCTCATCTATCAAGGGGGTTGTCGAGGACGCGACCGATATCATCC
>JADLDC010000347.1 GCA_020846885.1 Acidobacteriota bacterium
TATGAACAAGGCGTTTACCATTGTAATTCTGTTTTTACTTGCGGTTTCCGTTCCGGCCCAGGAGACGCAGGGCCCGCCAAAGCCGGAACCCAGCCCTCAAAAGATCAAGAAACCGGCCCGATCAAAAGCGGCCGTGGCCAAGCGGTCGGCCCGAACGCCGGTTGCTGGGCCGACACCTGTTTCCGTCGATACGGACGCCGACCGGAAACGATATGATACGGCACTTGCCGCTCCGACCACCGCGGAAAAGGCCGGTCTATTGAGTGCTTTTCTCCGTGACTTTCCTGAATCACCGCTTCGCGAAGAGGCCTTCTCGTATTTGATCACGGCCCGTGCCGTCGTCGGTAAGGAACTCGTCCAGGCGGGCGATCTCGCTGGCGGAATGGCGAGCTATAAGCTGGCTGTCGAAGAAGCTCCGATGCCTATTCCGGATCGGATGTTCGGTGATGTGATCCTGAAGATCCCGAGCACACTTTTTTACGGTGATCACCGCCCGGAAGCCATGGAGTTGGCGGCATTGATCGAAAAAAAGGTGGCGGCGGACCCAAAACGACTTTTGGGCGTGGCCGCTTTCTACCTCGGCATCGAAGATGGCGCCGATGCCAAGCGGGTAGCTGAGGCCGTTCTCGCCGCTGATCCCAATTCGGTTGCCGCATATCAGGCACTCGGCTTAGCTCATCGGCTCAATTTCGACCTCGATGAGGCGGCCAAGGCATACAGCAAAGCACTTGAACTTGCTCCCGACTCGGCATCTGCAAAGCGAAGCCTGGCCGAAATGAACAGGGCGCTTGGCAAAGCCGACGCGGCGGCCGCGATGTATCGCGAACTCCTTGCCGTCAATGAGAAGGATCCGATCGCGCGGCAAGGCCTGATACTTTCGCTATTTGACGCAGGCCAACAGAAAGAGGCGGAAGCTGAGTTCGCGGCCGCTATCCAGAACGACGCAAGGAATTTTTCGCTTCTGTCCAGTGTCGCGTACTGGTACGCTGCGCATGATCTGGGTGAAAAAGCTGTCGAATATGCCCAAAAGGCGATCGATATCGAACCGCGCTACATATGGGGCCACATCGTCCTTGCCCGCGGGCTGATGAAGCAGAACAGGCCGCTTGAGGCCGAACGCGTTCTGCTCAAGGCGCGGCAGTATGGAAATTTTCCGACGATGGACTATGAGATCGCCTCGGCTAGATATCAAGCAGGATTCTACCGCGAAGCCGCCGAGGAACTCCGCAAGAGCTTCTCACTTAAGGATGGCCTCGTCAGTACCCGCTTGGGCGGGCGCATCTTTAAGGAAGAGAAAGGCCTTCTTGACCTCATCGGTTACGAAAGAAAGGCAAGCTTGCTGCAGCCGTCCGCCGCCGAGAGTGCAGATAATGCAGAGAAATTGAAGCTGCTGCTTGAACTTGAACGAAAGGCTGTTCAGCCCGGGGATGAGACCGAATTAAGCGGCCTCGCCGACGCGTTCGTCGCTGGCAGCGACAAAATGAAGCTTCACCGGCAGCTTTATGTGGCAAGCCTCTTTCTCAAAAATAACATCGCCTTGGCTAAGGTGGCCTCATTGTTAAAGGCGTCGCTTGGCAATGCTGAAAGCGGCCTGGATGTGGCTGCGCCGGGAGCGGCTGTGATGGCAAGCGAGCTTTATGAAAGCCGCACCGCCGCACAGGCGCGCAATGAGGTCATTGTTATTCCTGAGGTTCCGCGTCAAACCCTTTCGGCCATTCTCCGCGGACGGATCGAAGACCTTGCCGGTTGGACGGCATTTCAGCAGAGCGACTACGCGGAAGCCGTTGTCAGGCTGAAACGGGCGATCAGTGTCCTTCCTGACAAGAGCGCGTGGTGGCGTTCAAGTATGTGGCGGCTTGGAGCGGCACTCGCGGCGGACGGAAAGGAAAAAGAGGCGCTCGAAAGTTATATTAAAAGTTACATTACCGACCGGCCGAGCGCGGCACGATATACCGTGATCGAAGCGGTTTACCAAAGGGTTAACGGTACTACCGAAGGCCTTGAGGAAAAGATTGGGCCGAATCCGGGTTTGCTTGTTGCAGCAACCACGCCTGTTGCCGCCGCACCCGCACCATCGGAACCCGCGCCAAATTCAGTAAGCACTCCTGAATCAAAGCCGACGCCGCAAGCGACCGACCCGCCGCCGCAAGTTTCTGCAAGAGATGCGGCCGCCCTGCCCGAAGTAAAGGTTGCGGCCGATCCCAAAGTGTCCGCTGTGGAGGCTTTGCCGAATACGGACAAGCCCGTAAGCGAGACCGGCGTCAGTTCCAAGGAGCCTGAATCAAAACCTGCCGAGAGCAAGGTCGAAATTCAACCTGCGGACAAGGCCTTGGCGGAAGCGAAGCCTGTCGTTACCAATAAGCCGCCAACGAACCCGGAACCTGTCAAACAGCAGCCTCAAGAACAGAAAACGCAATTGACGGATCCGGCTCCGCAGACCGTATCGGAAAATAAGGAGTTGGTCACCGAAAAAGTGCCGACAACGCCGATCGAGCCACCGGCCGAAGCTGGTGCAGATAGAACAAAAACCTCTGGTGCCGCCAAAGAGAACGACGTCGGCAAGATCGAGAATGAAAAGACACAGGCGGCAACGGAAACAAGCGGGAAAGACAAGCCGTTGACCGAAACGCCTCCTCAAGATCCGGCTTCTCAACCAAAACCGGTCGCAAAGCCTGAAATTGACGCGATCAAGGAAGGTCCTGTAAAAACGGTCGAAAAGCAGGATGCACCGGCCGTTGTCATGACACCCGCGAAAGACTCCGTTGCCGCCGATGAGACCCTTCCCAAAAAAGAGACTTCGACTCCGGAACTTGCGGCGAGCGAAAAGCCCAAGGCCCCAACCGACACCGGATCACAGCCGGTTACCGGTGACACGACAACACCGCCGCCTATCGCTGTCGTGAAGAACGACACTGACCCGAAAAGTACTGAACCCGTCAATCTGCTTCGCGATCCATTTGCGAACACTACGCCAACCCCCGCCGGACCGCCCGAAAAGCAAACGGCCAAGCCGCTGATCATCGTTAACGACCCTTACAAGACGGAAGGCGGGACGAGCAAGGCCGAAGATACGGGCGCAAAACCTAAACAGCTTTTCGAGCCAATAATTATCAAGGTCCCGGAAAACAGCCAGAAACCAAAAGGAACGAAAGATCCAAGCGTAGTTGAAAAGACGACTGAAGCAGAAACGACGGCTCAACCCGGCACTACTCGAGAGCGTGTCGTGGCCGGAAAAGACGTCGTTTCAGATCAGCGATGTTCGCTTGAACTAAGCCAGCAGAGCATTATGCTGCTCAGCGGCGGCGGCAGCCTCGGCCTGCTGGTGAAGGTCGTCGGTGAAGGTGACATTAACGGCGTGGCCGCCGCATCCGGCAGCCCTGGCGATATTGAGGTGCGGCCTGAGCCGATCCTGGACGGTGTCACCGGACGGCGATTTTTCGTGATCAGATCCGTTAGTGAACGGATCGGCGTTTTTCAGGTAAGTTTCGAATCACCATGCGGCAAGCGCGAGGTAACCGTGCATGTGCGCTGAGACGCTTTAGGCATCTCTCTTTTCTTCCCGTTCATCACCCAGATCGACCGTTGCCAACGCTGCAAGCAGCAGAAAAAAATAAGAATTTGACGCCGTGCGCAGTGGAAAATCGAAGAAGCTGTGCACCAATATCCCAAAGCAGCCGGCTAGTGCTCCAATAGCGATAGCTTGCCGGCCCGGGCTCGTCGATAACCTGATCACGCGAAGCCCGCGTTTGAACAGAAGGAAAATAAACGAGCAGACGGCAATAAAGGCAATGATGCCGCCGTCGGCAAGGATCTGAAGATAATCATTGTGTGCCTGCTCAACCCGGAAATATCCGTTCCAGGTATCGAATTTCGTAAAGGCGACCCCAAATGCGTCAAACCCGGCACCGAAGATCGGGTGTTCGAAAAAGATCCTCAACGCTATCGACCAAAAATGTATCCGTCCGCTCGTAATATCGGCCTGCCCGTCCTGTAAGCCGATACCGCGCACAAGCGGGTCTGCCCCGGACAGGAACAAGGCGCCGGCCAAGACGACGACGAGTACAGCGGCCGCACCTAACCCGAGTTTCAATCCGGCCGCGCGTCTGTCGAGTTCGCGGCCACGACGTGCGGCAAAATAAACGGCTGCAGCGACGAAGGCTATTACGGCAAAGACGCCGATCATCCCGCCGCGGGAACCGGTCATTATCACCGCTATCATCATCAACGCCAGGGCGATGCCGTAAAGAGCTCTCTTATCGCGGGTAACGGCCCCGCCTAGAACCGCCGCGAGCGTTAGGCCCACCGTCATCTCCATAAAGGCGGCAAAGTGGTGCTGATTGACGAACGGGCCGAACGGAATGGCCTGCGGTGTCGGCCGCAGGCCGTAGATCGCATCCGGGCTAGCCAGCCGCTGCAAGATGCCGATGAACGCCATGACCGAGCCGAAGATGATAACCGCTATTGCAACACGCTGGACACGCCGTTTGCCGTTCAGGTATGTGAGCGCGGCGGCAAAAAATATCAGAAGCAGGAAAAGGCGGATCGTGAAGATCTTGGTCGCAAATGGATCCAGTGACAGGCTGGAGGCCGCTTCAGTGCCGAGAAGATCAAGGGAGACTCCCGAACTGCCCAACGGAAGCAGCTGAAAGCAGCCAAGCAGGACCAACGCAACGATAGGTATTTGCAGCCGTGATGTGCTGAACCGAAACTCCTTACGCCTCAAGCTGTCGCCCGTCCACAGCACCACAAGAACGATAGACAGAAGCGAGAGCGGTATCAGGGCCCAAACATCGGCCGACCCATAACCCGCCATGGCGAGCATCGGAACGGCCGTGATACAAACGACCGCCGTTTTTTCATACACGGTCGTTTCGCCGGCGTCATGCGGCGTTCTGCGGCTTCGATCTGATCGTTTGCGAGCCATTTAGTGTTTTGATAGGCTGAGATCATCGAACCAGACATTGCCCGATGCGGTACAGCCGTTTGCCGAACACCCCTCCATTCCGATCCGGATCTCGATCCCTTCAATATTGGCCGGAACAGAAATGGGTAACTTCATCTGTGTCCAATCGCCGGCGGCAGGCAGTGCGGCCCCGGCCAATGACGCGCCCGACGCAGAAAATACATCGCAGCGAAGGCGTGCGGAGGTGGCCACATCCGAGCGATAATAAAACTGAAGGTCATAGCCCGCTTCGGGCTCGACGCCTATCTTTTGGGACACAGTGCGCTGGCCGCTGCCTCCCTGGCCAAAGCTGATAAGCAGGCTGTATGTCCCGCTGCGTTTTTGGTCCATGTTCTGCCCGATCCGCGGAAAACTGCCGTCCGCCACGACCCAGGAAAACGGATGGGAACCGTCACGAAGCGAATGCAGGCCGGTCTCAAATCCGCCGTTCGAGACTGCACCGACTGAAACGTCCCAGTCGGGAAATAGGCCGGCGTCGCCTGCCACCTCGATCGCTGACCGGTACGCCCCGCCAGCCAAAAGCTTTTGATAGACGGCTTGTCCGGCCGCCTTTCTGTCGTTCAAGGCGCCCCCTGCCGAGACCCGCCGCCAAAAGTCCATGGCCTCTGGATAACGTTTGTCCCCGGCAAGGAGAACGGCGATAGCGGCATTGATCCTTGGTGAATCACCAACGGCAGCGTGTATCTGCTGAATGTCTCCTTCAAAAATCTGCCATGCGGCAGCGGCCGCCGGGGCCGCAAATGCCTCATCGGCCGCAACGGCCTTTCGTATCTTTTCAAATCCTTCATTCCGCTGGCCCCGCCTAAGCAAGAAGTTTCCGAGCGCCCACTGGACACGCGAATAGTTCGGTGCAAGCTCCTCGGCCTTGCGCAGAGAACCTTCCGCCAATACATCGTTGCCTGCCTGCTCACGTGCACGCGCCAAGCCAAGCCAATAGATATAATTGTGTGGTGACAACGCAGCCGCGGACTCATATTCGGCAAGCGACCGTTGCTGGTCCTCGTGCAGGAGGGTCTTCTCTAGCTGCTGGGCGAAATTGAAATGCCCGCTCGGATCGCTAGCCGCCAGATCAACGCCAAGGGCGGTTACCTCCGGCTTGACGGCATTGACAGCGACGGCGTGCCCGAATGCCCATTTTGCAAAAATGAGCGCGAGGGCAATGCCAACAGCACAAATGCCAGCCAACACGGTCTTGCTTAAACCGCTTTTAAGTTCTATCGATCTTGTCTGCACGTTCAGAAATGGAAGAACTATTCAAGATCTAACGGCTCGATCCGAAGTTCTGCCCGCTTTAATTCGATATTGGCGTCGCGGCAAAGTGCGCGAAGCGAACGGATCGTCTCGGCCGGGATGCTTTTCGATGATATGAGTATCTCCTGCACCTCTTTCTGGTCACACAGGTCGGCCAGAGTACCGTTTGAATCATAGACCTCAAGCCCGTTTATGA
>JADLDC010000348.1 GCA_020846885.1 Acidobacteriota bacterium
GCTGAAAAACCTTTTTGCTAAATTTGATGATAAGAACAACCCCGCACGTTGTAGCCATTCGCTTCCCACAAAGCAGCCACAGTTATGCGCTGTCTGCGTTCCTAAAGATTGTGGACTATTAGTAACCGGTGCGGGGCAACAGATCTCAGTGCCGGCAAAGGATACAAAAAATCCCACGATCTGCATGAAAGAGCAAGGCTTTTCACGCGAACAGCAGACGTAATTCCATTAATTGACCAGCAACGTAATGCAGTCTAAATATTTAACGGACGATTGTCAAGAATAATCAAGCCCGGACGGTGAGAAATTTAAGATTTTCTGCTCTCCGGGCTTTTGACAGGTGGGAGGAATGAGTCAAACACTAAAGATCATCGGGTCACGGGGCGGCGCGTTACCGAGCGTCGGGCGGCAGACGCCATCTTTTCACCCTTCGGCTGCACCATTGCTTCCTTGACCGATGCCATGCCAAGTTTGCTCTGCCACCAGATGGCTATCGGGCTGGCAATTGCGATGGTCGAATATGTTCCCGTGATCGAACCGACGAACAACGCCAGCGAAAATCCGCGAAGCACTTCTCCGCCGAATAGGACCAACGCTAGAACAGAGAGAAACACAAGCCCGTTGGTGACGACGGTGCGCGACATCGTTTGATTGATCGAATCGTTCGTCAGCTCGTAGATCGGCTTATTGCGGTGCAGGCCCATGTTCTCGCGGATACGGTCAAAAATAACGATCGAGTCGTTCACCGAGAATCCGACCAGGGTAAGAAGGGCCGCGAGAACGGTAAGGCTTATCTCCCACTGAAATACGGTAAAGAACGCAAGTGTGACCAGCACGTCATGGAACACCGCAATGACCGCACCGGCGGCGTATGTCCAGTCGTACCGAAACGCGATGAACAGAAGAATTCCGACCATGCCGAGCAGCGTTGCGATAACAGCCTGGTTACGAAGCTGGGCGCCCGCAACCGGCCCGACCGCATCCGTACCAACGATCTTATAGGCGGCCGTCTCGTCCTGGTTCAATTGTGTTGATCCTTCAGCCTCTTTGCCCACCTTGGTATCGAGCGCTTTCTTTACAAGGCAGCGTCCCGCTTCGGGCAGAAGTTTCCCGCTTTCGTCCTTGCACTCCGGGCGCTCACCGAGGTTCGGCACCTTTATCAAAACCTCGTCGGTCTTGTCCGTCGACTCCTGAATGACGGCCTCAACGATACCAACATCTTCCAACGCCGCACGAATATCGTCCGCCGCAGGCTTTTGCCGGAACTTTGCGGTTACGACCGTGCCGCCTTTGAAATCGACGCCAAGGTTGAACGCGTCGGTGCCGCCCGGCGACAGTTGGCGTCCAATGGCAGAGATCAGGCCGGCAAGCAGGATAACGATCGAAATAGCGACCAACGGCTTGCGCCAGCCCATCCAGTCGACATTGATATTAGGTAGAATTTGAAACATTTGCTTCCCTTTTTACGACAGGCCGGCAGCCTGTTGAATGGCGCCTCATTGCATTCGGAGCGCCGACCAAGTCGAACAGGCTAACAGCCGGTTCTATTAAATACTCAATTTCTTCATGTCCGGGTTTCGCGACAACAGCCACATAAAGATGGTCCTGGAGACGAAAACGGCCGAGAACAAGTTGATAAGCAGGCCAAGAACGAGCGTTACGGCGAAACCGCGGATCGGGCCTGAGCCGTAAAGATACAAAATGACAGCAGCGATAATTGTCGTTACGTGCGTATCAATGATCGTGATGAACGCCTTGTCAAAACCTATCTCGACCGCTTTTGCCACTCCGTGCCCGGCGATTATCTCTTCGCGCATTCGCTCAAATATAAGAACGTTCGAGTCAACGGCCATACCGATACCAAGGATCAAACCCGCAATACCTGGAAGTGTCAGCGTCGATCCAAGCATGATCAGGGCCGCAAGCGTAAGGACCATGTTCAGGATCAGGGCAATGACCGCATTGATTCCAGCCCCGCGGTAATAGAACAGCATAAAGGCGACGATAAATGCCAAGCCCGCAACTGATGCTGTTACACCGGCACGAATGGAGTCAGCACCGAGGCTTGGGCCAACCGTCCGTTCTTCCTGATATTCGATCTGCGCCGGCAAGGCACCGGAACGAAGCGTCAATGCAAGGTCTTCGGCGTCCGTCTTTGTGAATTTTCCGGATATCTCGCCCTGGTCGTCGATACGTGAACGGATGAACGCGATCGACTTGACCTGATTATTGAGCACGACGCCCATGTAGTTGTTGATGTTCTTGCTTGTCCATTCACCGAACTTTGCCGCACCAGCAGGTTTTAGCGAGAACGATATCTGGTAGTCATTGCTGCTTCCCGTGCGGGAAACGGCGTTAGCATCGCGAAGTTCACTGCCGTTTACAACCGCGGGATATTCGACGATCACATATTGCTTGGCAGGCGGCGTTCCGGGCGGCGTCCCCGGGGGCGGCGTTGCGTCGCGCTCAACATACTCCATGATCTTGCGGTTCGGCGGAAGCGAACCGCCAAGCGACGACAGGGCGGCCTGCTCGCTTGGATATCGTTCGACCGGAGCCGGGTTCGGAGCACCGATCACTCTCATCAGTTCAAGGTTCGAATCGGCATTGAGAAGTTTCTTGACACGTTCCGGGTCGTCTACACCAGGCATCTGCAGCAGGATCTGGCCCGAGGCTTCCGAGCCGTGTCTCTGCAGTGTCGGCTCTTTAACACCAAACGCGTTGATTCGGCTTTCAATGATCTTCAGGGCCTGTTCAACAGCCTGGTTTTTCAGTACAGTCTGCATTTGCGACGGCAGATTCCATGTTACTGTGCCTCCGCTTACGCTCGGGTCGCCCCAGTTCACAAAATCGACCTTCTTCTTTACTTCGTCGATCAGGGCCTGCGTCTGCGAGGCGTCAGCGGCGGTTATTGAAACCGAGTAGGTGCCATTGGCAGCAACCACATTGCTTCCGCTGACCGCAATATTTGCCTCCTGAAGGGCGTTAAGAGCCGCGCTCGAATTATTTTCGGCGAGCGTCTTGAGATATTCCTCGGTCTTGACGTGCATCACCAGATGCGAACCGCCTTTTAGGTCCAGGCCAAGGCTGATGTTCTCAGACAGATTCTGTTTTATACCCGCCCAGGTAAAATCCTGTTTCGTAAGCGTGCCCCGAGGCCCGATAACTAAATAGATACCGGCAAGTGTCACAACGGCGATGATTACCGCCCTGATCTTGAGACTGGTGTTTTTCATTTCTTAATTCTTACGCCGCGGATCCAGAAACATCGGTGTGGAAATTCGCGATCTCAGCAAGGCCGCTCTATTCAGCCTTTTTACCGACGACAGCGCTTTTTCCGATCTCCAGAAACGACTTTTCAGCACTTTGGATGATAAAACTCGTGTCTTTGATCTCTTTGATCTTTCCGATCACGCCGCCGTTGGTAACGATCTCGTCATTGATCTTCAAACCAGCGATCATTTCCTGTAGCTGCTGTTTTTGTTTCTTCTGAGGCAAAATGACTAGAAAGTAGAAGATTCCAAAAATAAAAACGAATGGAAGCACGGTCCAGATCAAATTGGCACTTCCGGCACCCTGAAAAAATAGCAGCATTGTAGTCATCTATACGCTCGTCAAAAATGCAAAACTAAATAATATACCCACAAAAACCGGATATCAAACGCTTTCGTCTTCGTTCTCCCGTAGTTTTTCGAGAAATTCGCCCCGGAACCGGGCGAATGAGCCGGATTTGATAGATTGCCTAACCCGACGCATAGTGTCAAGGTAAAAAGCAAGGTTGTGGTGAGATATCATCGTCGCCGCGTTCATTTCGCCCGCTTGATAAAGGTGCCGGATGTACCCGCGCGAATATCTGCGGCAAACGGAGCACGAACAATCAGGGTCAAGTGGACCATCATCCTTGATGAAACGCGCGTTGCGAATATTCAATTTACCGCGCGAAGTAAACGCCCCGCCGGTACGGCCATTTCGGGTCGGCATAACGCAGTCAAACATATCAACGCCGTGCGAAACCCCCTCGATCAGGTCTTCGGGAGTTCCAACACCCATCAAGTATCGCGGTGCATCGGTCGGCATTTTGGGTGCGATGTATTCCAAGACGCCGTACATCACACTCTTTTCTTCACCAACGCTCAGGCCTCCGATCGCGTATCCATCAAAACCGATCTCGACGGTGCGATCAAGGCTCTCTTTTCTCAGGTCAAGATGCCCGGCCCCCTGAACAATGCCAAATAAAGCCTGACGGCCGGATAGTACGTTTTGAGCCCCGCCTTTAGGTTCGGCTGCGTGCATCGAGCCAAGATCGGAGCCTTCGTCCTGCAATTTATCGAAGCGTTCCTTCGACCGCCGGGCCCATCGGGCCGTTAATTCCAGACTCTTTGCCGTCGCATCCTTATCCGCGTCTCCCGGCGGGCATTCGTCAAACACCATGACGATCTCCGAGCCAAGAGCGGCCTGGGCCTCCATTGAAACTTCCGGTGAAAGAAACTGGCGGCTCCCGTCAATGTGCGACCGGAACTCGACTCCTTCCTCGGTCAATTTTCTCAAATCCGTCAGTGAAAAAACTTGAAACCCGCCCGAGTCCGTCAACAGCGTTCGGCCCCAGGTCGAAAATTTATGGAGCCCGCCAAAATTCCTTATTACCTCGAGGCCAGGGCGAAGAAATAGATGGTATGTATTGCCAAGAATGATCCGCGCGTCAAGCTCATCCTCGAGCCATTCGAACCGAACGCCCTTCATTGCACCCTGAGTGCCGACCGGCATAAAAACAGGCGTTTCAATGATCGACCGGCGGGTTGTTATCACACCCGTACGCGCTTCGCCGTCAGTCGCAAGAACCTTCCAATCGATCGCATTCTGCATTCATTCATCGAAGGAACCTGATAACCGAAGCTTGAAATTTGAATTTCGGCCCTCGTCACGTTCCAGTTTTTAGCCTAGTGATCTCCGCCAATGAGCGACCAGATATTCTTCGAGCCAATGGCCGCTTCGGTCACGATCGTTCCGGTCTCATCGACCAGTACGGCAGAAGGAACACCGCGCATCCCGAATCGCGCAGCCAGCCTTGAATCCTTATCAACAATGACGGGAGACTTAAGGCCGGCCGTCATTTCCTCGTGGTCACCATCCGAAAAAATGACAAGCGCGGGGCTGGCCGGCCGCTTGCCTTTTTCCCACTCGCGGACCTCTTCCATTAATTTCACGCAATGGCCGCAGGTCGGGCTTGAGAAAGCAACAAGCGTTTCCCTGCCGATAAAATCCTTCCTGCTAAGGCCGCGCCCTTGGATATCTTGTGCAGTAAATTCAGGGATCTTCTCGCCGATATTTGGCCTGCGATTCCCGTTCAGGCCGAGAAAATAAACAAACTCCTCGCTCAGGTCGCGAGACTTTATCTGTTCGGCAAGCCGGCGGATAGCCGTATCACCCGCGGCCAAGTGACTTGCGATGTGCCCGTTCGCATCGACAAAAAGTGCCGTTGGTGTCCATTTCGCACCAACCTGATTTGCAAATGCCCGCGTGGCCTTTTCCAACAACACAACACGCGTTGTCGCGCCGAATTTATCGCGGGTCGCACCGACATCACCGTGTGAAATGAAAACGAATCTGACCTTTCCGGCCAACTCGGCTTCCCATTCGGTGATCTCCGGCAAAAGAGCTTCGCAGGGGGCGCATTGTGAACCGACGAAGAGGAATAAAAACGGCTTGTTCTCCGTCAAAAGATGCTCGAACCTAACTTCGCGGCCGTTGAGATCGGGTATTGCAAAATCGGGCAGCGGGGCACCGATCGGCAATCCGTCCGAAGGATCACCGGCCTCGTTCCGCTCCACCGCTCCCGGTTCCGCCGACGCAACTTCAAGCACGCCGAGCCGCCGCATTATCTCATTCTGCTGCGCCGCGACCTTTACCAAAAATCCAAGCAGCAAAAGACCGAGGATCACCAGGAACAGGATCAAAACCATCTGCAGCATCCCAGCCGATGTTGTTGCCAGGTCGAGGCCTTGATTTTCCCGCCCACTGAACAAAAGAATGACAGCGAGCAAAGCGAACACAATATTCCGGATAAGGCTTTTTCGGCCAACAGGTTCGCTGTGTATCTGGCCAAAGCAATGACAATCCGGCGCGTTGCCTTGTGCCATCTGCCAGATCATTCCGCCAATAAACGTGGTCAGCAAAAGTAACGCGCCTGCTGCGCCCACCCATGACATAGAGACGAACAAAAAACAGACCGCGAACACTATCTCGGCAAACGGAAGGCCGACGGCAAAAAAGCCCGTGAATTCGTCCGGCATTCCAAAATCCCGCATCGCCTTTTTGGCCCCGTCCGGATCGAGGATCTTTGAAATGCCCGCGACCGCGAACACTCCAAAAAGGATCAGCCTGATTATTAGAAGTACCGTTTCCATTATCTCCGCCCGATTCTGCAGTATCGAACGCTACCGCTTCCCCACCGCTTTCCGCAACTTGTGCCTCTCTTTCAATCGGATCGGCGTCGCAAAAAACTCAAATGTCTCACGAAGCCGGTTTTCCACGTATCTCAGATATGAAAAATGCAGCCCGGCCTTGCTGCCGCCGGACGTAAACAGCACAAACAACGGCGGCCGAACGCCTCCCTGCGTGATGTACTGGACCTTTAGCCTCGAAACGCCGCCCTTGACCGGCGCCGGCGCAGTGCCGCCGCGCGGCTGCGAAATGCTCTCTTCAAAGAACTTATTTAGCTGCGCTGTCGGCACGCGAAGATTTCGTGCCTCATTTGCCCGCACGGCCATCGGCAGTATCTTGGTCACCCGCTGGCCGGTCAAAGCTGATATAGGCACGATCGGCGCCCAATCCAGGAACTTCATCTGCTGGCGTATCCCGCGCTCGAATTCGTAGATGGTATTAGTCTCTTTCTCCTCGACCGCGTCCCACTTGTTCACCGCAATAATGATCGAACAGCCCGAATCGACGGCGTAACCGGCTATGCTTGCATCAAGATTCGCCACGCCCTCAACCGCGTCTATGACCAACACGGCAACGTCGGCGCGTTCAAGAGCTTTCCTGGCCATAATGACCGAAAGTTTCTCGGCCATCTCAGTCGTTTTCCCCTTTCGCCTGATGCCGGCCGTGTCGATGAGCTGGAATTTCTGCCCGTCGGATTCAAGGTAAGTATCGATCGCATCGCGCGTTGTTCCGGCTATCGGTGAAACTATGACCCGTTCTTCTCCAAGAATGCTGTTAAGCAGCGACGATTTACCAACATTTGGGCGCCCGATTATCGCAAGGCGTATCTCGCGCCCTGCTTCCTCTTCCAGGTCTTCCTCAAATTCCAGCGAATCAAAGACCTTGTCCAGAA
>JADLDC010000349.1 GCA_020846885.1 Acidobacteriota bacterium
ATGAGGAAAATACTATCGGGTCCGCCGCTACGCAAATCGTGGGCAGAACTACTCCGAAAGCCCAATCGAACCGCCGCTGGCGCGAAGTTGGCTCAAGGAAAAATTGCCGCTTCCAAAACCGCATCGGGGCCCGTGCGTCGGGCCGATCTGCATCCGTCAACTCAGCGTCTTCGTTTAACTTCAATGTCTGCATTCGCAACCTCTTCATGAACAGGATCTGGCCCTTTAACATTTGACGCTCGCCGGGACGTTTTGTTCCTGAATCTTCGCTCATTTATCGAAAGTCTACTGCCGGAGCTCCGGCCTCGACAACGTGGTTAACCACAGTCCTACATACGCTATTGGTTACCAGAGTCATGGGTTTTTCGTGTAAATGATCTGGATGTCCCTCCATAGTGCCCTTTCTTCAAAAATATCGGTTGCTTGGCAGCCGCTACAGTCAATGGTCAGAGAATGTTCTTGCCAACTGAGTTTAATGTTCGGTGTCCCGCTGGCAATGAAGACAGCCTCTCTCGTGTTTTTGTCTGCTGTCGTTTGCAAAAGAACCTGCGTAGCATAATCAGTTGTCGCTCCACAATCTCGTGCGACCTCAACAGCAGCAAACTGCCCATCGCTAGACTGTACAATCTGTTTCACTGAGTCAGAGCAATCGCTTGATCCGCCAAGACATGATGATCCGATCATGACAAAACCGATAATTACCTCGACGGCGAATATGAGCGATCTATTCCTGTACATCATGGATAAGCTCACACCGTTTTCATTGCCTTGATCAAGGCTTCCATATGGTCCAAATACCGTTCCAATGCTTTGCGGCCTTCTTTTGTGATCGAGTATTCGGTCAGCGGCATGCGGCCGGCGAAGGATTTTGTGCAGGTTATGTAGCCTGCTTCTTCCAGTTTGCGGGCGTGGACGCTGATGTTGCCGTCGGTCGTTTCAAGCAGTCTTTTCAGATCATTGAAGCTGAGCTTGGAATTTGCCGCGAGAGCGCTGGTAATGCCGAGACGCATCCGTTCGTGGATGACCTTGTCGAGATCGTTTGAGACCGTGCCGGCCGCTTTCTCAATGCGCAGAGAGCGATGTCCGGCATCGTTGTGTTTTACTGCTAAATTCTTTCCAGCCATATTTCCAAATTCCCATATTCCCAAACAGGGCTTAACTTCCGGCAAAGCGCGTCCCGAAAATGCCAACGGCAAGTTCCGCCCAAACAAGGACCAGGCCGAGCAGAATAGCGGCGCACACAGCAACGCGATATTCGAGTTTTGTAACAAGACGCAGAGCCACCTCACACGCCAGTCCGGCCCCAAGAAGCAGAACGGCCGCGACCAGAAAATCGATACCGGTCCACTTAACCTCACCGGTGACCTGCATCGCCGCATAAGGTATGAGCAGCAGGATCGCGACAACGACAACGATAGAAGTAAGCCTTAAATTTTGAATTGTCATAAGATGATCTCCGTTCGTTAAAATTTTCCCTATCCACCGTAACGCTTGGCGATGACCGCACCGAAAACGATGTGGAGCATGCCAAAACTTGCTCCCATCAGATAGTTGCCATACGCCGCCGGAAGCGTGAACGCGATCGCACCGGCCGCCATGAACAGCCAGCCCATGACGGGAACGATCCGTACTGAAAACGCTCCGCCCGTGACGACCGCCGTACCGTAGAGCACCATCCATACTGGGGCCATCAGATCAAACTGGCCGGACCGCCACAGGCCAAGCGTTACTACGACTCCCGCAATAAGCGGTGGTGCAAAACCGAACGCAAATTTGCGCGCCGGCGCCGAAACAAGCGATTCGCCCGCGATCTTTGATTTCTGCCACATCGCCAGCAGCCCGATCGCAAACGCAAGAAATGCCTCGGTCAGCCACACGAACAACTGATCGCGCCATACCGGCTGCCCCAATGCAATATAGGCCGCGACAACCGCGGTCACACCCATCAACATTCCGCCATAGCCGGGAACCGCCGTAAAATGCGTCGACCGCTCCATCGTCTCGCGGATAAAACGAAGATTATCAATAGCGCGATCGCCGAGGTTTACAGGCTCATTCTGCTCAGAAGAAACACGGCGGATCGGGTTGGGGCTTGGCATATGGAAAGAGAATACGCCAAGTGGTAGGGTGTGTCAAGTACTTTATAGTACAAAGGAAAAAATGAAAGACTGAAAGCGTTGGAAATCCTAAGCTATGAGGACACAAACGTAAGAACACCCGCACCGTGCCGAAAAACTAGCATCCAACCGCTTGCTGGTTCAACCTGCCTCTATCAGGTCGCGCCGCACCCGGGGGCTTCCCCGCTTAACGCGAAAGTCGAGCAAATAGATCCTTCCGACTTTCCACCTCATGATAAATTGCCCAAACGGATTGACGCCGACGATCGATCGCTCGCCGCTCTCAAGATCGAGAATTACTGCCTGTGAGCCATAGTATAGTGTGCGCGGCAGTGAGAGAGGAGCTTGGCGGTGTGCCAGGATTTCGGCCATTATTGCCTCGCCGTCCGCTTCGACAGCTCCAATATCCGGCGCCGATCCGACACTAGCTCTGTTATGAACGCGCTGATCAAATGAGTAATTTGCGGGAGGAGAGGAAACAGGACATCCTGTAAAAATGCAACCATTACCCGCATCAATAGCGGGGCTTCCTGCCAGCAATATCCGCGTGTCGGTTGGTCCACCGTTGTCGGAAAGTGGGCCGAGACGAGGGTCGATACCATTGCTGTCGCTTACCTGGTCAGACTTAACGCCATTTACAAACCCGGACGAACCCCGAGCATCAGTAATTATGTTGTTTCCGTCTGACAAAAAAGTGCCGGCGAGTGCTGTTACAGGCAGAGAAGTATCATTCGCGATTATTGAGTTAAATACCCTAACATCGGGATTGCCCGTAGTGTTTAGGATCGAACTCGCCGACAGGGCTGCCGAGTTGTGAGAAATCGTACTGTTGAGAAGCTGCGTTGTGCCGCTGGAGTAGATCGCACCTCCTTCCGGCGCGGAATTGTTCGTAATGGTAGTGTTCACGGTTGCCAATTGGGATCCGGCAGAAACGTAAACGGCCCCGCCCTTTGAAGCAGAATTAGAGACGACCAGGACCTGTAGCAGCGCGAGCGCCGTATGACTGGGAAACGAAGTATTGCCTTCAACCGCTGCCGCACCACCAAACTCAGATGTATTGCCGATCAACGTAGCCTTTGATAGGGATAGGAGCACTCCCAGGCCGACACGAATACCACCGCCGGGAAACTGGGAACCGCCCATTCCATTCTTGATCGTTAGGCCGCGCATCCTGACCTGTTTGAAGAACTGGGGCGGCGAGTCGGATGTAACGTTGAAGACACGAAACATTCCTTTTGCGTTGGGACTACGCTGAACGGTCAGGAGTCTCGCCCCAGGGCCGACAATATAATAGTAATTACCGTTAGTATTTATATTGATCTCGCCGAGGGTCAAATTTATTACCGCCGGATAGGATAGCGAGAAGGCGATCACTGGAAAGTGCGTGGATGCCGCATTGGCCTCCTGCACGGCAGCACGCAGCGTGCATCGGTTTTCAGAATCGGCACAGATGCCATCGCCGGGGTTGATGTCGACCGCATCGGCGGTGCTGTTGACGGTAAACAGCGGATAGGTTAGCTGTGCATTTGCGGCAAGGGCCAGGGTAAGGACGATCGCGGTTAGCGTGACGCTTCGGACAATCAAGGAGTTTCTCATTGGGTAGAACTCGCGGGTGTGTGCGAGATATTGGAGTAAGGCCGTGGATCCGGCTGACGGCGGGTCCGGATGTGGAATTCGGACACACTCATTTTATCACATACGTTCGGTTTGTGGTTCGCCTTTGTTACGGCTCGAAAGCGAGTCAGATTCTATCAAAAGTAACCGCTTGCATCGGATCGTCTAGTCTCCGGCGTTGCCACCCGCGCAAGCCACAGACAAAGACGTAAATAAATGACCCGGAGGCAGTCTGGTTGGAGCTGAAAAGTACCTTGCATCGGCCTTGCTGGCGTGCGAAATGGTCTCACGCAAAGTTCGCAAAGGCCGTAAAGAAACGCCAAGATGGCCGGGCGGGAACTGCTCAGGTCAGACGTTTTATTGTGAGGCCGTGCTTATAACAACCTCAGGGTTTTCGGATGCGAACTGATCTTTTGGGAGCGAGTCTATCGCGCTTCGCAGCGGTTTGGAGCCGACATTTGGGCGGAAGTTTCCATTCTCGTCATAGAGTCTGCGGTACTGGGCGGAGTTGCGGATAATGCCCTGAACATAGCCCTTTGTTTCGCGGAACGGGATCTCTTCGACAAAATCGTCCATTTCCAGCGGGAGCGAGGCACGCCATTGCGGCACACGGCCGGGGCCCGCATTGTATGCGACTGCCATATATTCGATGCGGCCGAATTTATCCAACTGGTCACGCATATAGGCCGTACCGAGTTCGATATTCAACGCGGGCTGAAATAGCGAATCGACTGAGATAGTGGCCGTCGATCCATACTTGCGTGCAACGCTTTTTGCGGTTGGAAGGATCAATTGCATCAGGCCGTAAGCGCGGGCAGACGATGCGGCCCGCGGGTTAAAAACCGATTCCTGACGGATCAGCCCGGCGACCTGATACATATCAAGGCTGCGGTGCTTGGACCAAGCCGCGATCTGGTCCCAGGCGATGACCGGATAGAATATCTCCCATTCCTCGCGGCCCATTTCTTCGGGGAACATCTGCGAGTAATCCGGATAGCTTTTTGCCAACGCCAGAAGAGCGTTCACGTTGTCGCCTTTCATTCTGTAATGGCGGGCAAGAGCAAGGTTTATGCGCGGCGATTCCTGAGCGGTCTTTTTTGCTTCTTTCAGTTCATCCATTGCCCAATCAAACAGCCCGATCGTGCTTAGGTCGTCGCTTTTATCGGCACGAGCTATTTCGGACGGGCCGGAGGTTTCCGGTGCGACCGTCACTGTCTTGAGATTTGCGACGGCCTTTGCCGTCAGTTCGTTTGTGCCGCTTGATCCCAAACCCGAACATTTTCCCTGCTTTTTCAACGCGTCGCGTCGGTCACCGGCGATGTAGCCGTACCAGTTTGCGGAATAACGATAGATGACCGCATCGTAAAGCAGGCAAGCGTCCGCGATCTGACCCGCGCGCTCCGAATCCCGTGCGGCCCAGTAACCCGCTTTGCCGCGATTGGTAGTATCTTTATCGACGTATTTGGCAAGATGCTCGATCAGAAGCTGTGATGACCGCTGAAAGTCTCTCGCTTCGTGTGCCATCCAGGCGAGTTCAAATTGAGCCGATGCCACCTCGACGGCATTCGGATAATTGATAAGTGCGGCTCCGAGAAAATATTGCTCCTCCGTCTTGTTCTTCGCGTCGCCCGCCGCATTTCCGGCATCGACCCAGGCCTTTGGGGTCAGTTTGCCGTTCGGATAATTTTGGCGCATTTCTTCGGCAACGCGCCGCGCGTCGGGCCAAAGACGCGCCTTTGCGTAGTCCAGCGTGAGATCATAATAGGCCTTCTCCTTTTCGGGGGCTGACGTAGGAATAGAATTGAACACGCTTTGGGCGTCGGCCATCTGTTTGAGATTGGCAGCAACGTCCATTCGTTTTAACTTCAGCTCATTTGTGAGGTCCGAAGGGAAACGCGTTGCCAGCTCTGTGAACGCCTTATCAGCTTCCGCCCAATTCCGCGCCGCGTAAAGATCTTCGGCGCGGCTCGATATCTCTTCGGCATTCTGCGGCGCAAGCGATTCGGCGAGTGCGGCCAATTTTGCTTCGGCCTGCTTGGCTTCGTCCGTTCCCGCACCAAAAAAGTAGGTGCGGCGATAGAACTTGATGGCGTTCGCTTGATCGCCTGCTGCTTCGTACGCCCTGGCAACAGCGAACAATCCCCGTGCATTACGGCCGGTGATCAGATCGGCAAGCTCCGCCGGAACTTTATTGGCAGAGCCCGAAGCGATCGCCGATCCCGCCCAAAGGACCTTTGCATCTGCCGCCCGGAGCGAATCGGGTTTCGCGGCCCAAACCTTAGCAAACTCTTTCATCGCCTCCGCGTGGTTCCCGCCAGTTTGCAACGCACGTCCGCGGAGCCAGTGGGCATAATCGGCCACTTTTGTTTGCTTAGCGAATACATCCGAATGCAGTATGTCGGCCGCGCCGGCGTAATCCTTATTCTCAAACCTGATCCGGCCGCGCAGCAATTTTGCGAGGGCCCCGGTCCGTTTTCCGGCAAAGCGTGATTCGATGGCAGCGACGGTAGCCTCGGGCGGAAGCTTGCCGTCCCTGGTCATTTGCCTCAAGGAATCAAGGGCCTGCTGCTCGGTCTGCTGGGCGGAACAGCCGACGCATAGAACGGCAAGGGTTACGATCATGAACGCAAATGAATAAAAGAATTTGTTAAGCATTTCGGTACGGGTCTGCTGGAATTTCGATGCGGCTCTACGCGGGGCCTTTGCACGGAGAAATAGCTTTCAAAGAGATAAGAACCGTAATATGATAGCAAAGGCCTTCGCCATTCGCACTAAATAGATGAAAAACCCAGTTTTCGCGATCACGCTCTCACTTGTCCTTGCCGCGCTTTCTTACGGCCAGGCCGCCAACCCTACGCCGACGCCAAGCGAAGGCGATGTGGTCAAAATATCCACCGCGCTGATCCAGATAGATGTGACGGTCACGGACAAGAAAGGAAAGATCATTACCGATCTTAGGCCTGACGAGATCGAAGTTTATGAGAACGGCAAGAAGCAGGATGTAAGCCATTTTAGCTTTATTTCAAACGTGCGCGAAACGTCTGAACGCCCAAAGGCGGATAAGGGCGCGCCATTGCCTGTCCTGCCGCCTTCGGCGGTCAAGGCGGAACGGGTCAGACGGACCATAGCCCTGGTCGTGGATGACCTGACGCTTTCCTTTGAAAGCACCTATTTTGTGCGGCGCGCATTGAAAAAGTTTGTTGATGAGCAAATGCAGGATGGCGACCTTGTTGCGATAATCCGGACCGGAGCAGGTATTGGCGCGCTGCAGCAGTTTACGACGGACAGGCGGCAGCTTTACGCCGCGATCGAGAACGTGAAATGGAATTCGATCGGCGCCGGCGGCATTGGCGCCTTTGCTCCGCTCCAGGCCCGCATGGATGCCGGCGATGATGAGGATGAGCCGCAAGCTGGCGAGCGCACACCGGAAGGCATTGAGCGCGAGTTTAACGATTTTAGGACAAGTATCTTTGCAACCGGAACGCTCGGGGCGATAAATTACGTCGTTCGCGGAATGGCTGAATTGCCGGGCAGAAAATCGGTCCTGCTGCTGTCTGACGGTTTTAGGCTTTTTACGCGCGATGCCGCGGGCAATATTGAATCTACACGAATGTTTGAGTCGCTGCGTAGGCTGGTTGATCAGGCAAATCGAGCTTCGGTCGTTGTTTATACAATGGACGCACGCGGCCTAGAGGTGACCGGCTTGACCGCCGCCGATGATACCAGCGGGTGGACGCCTGCACAGATCCAGCGGGAGATGAGCAACCGCTCGGAACAGCTGCGTGAAACGCAAGACGGCCTCCGTTATCTTGCACGGCAGACAGGCGGTATTTCGATAATCAATAACAATGACCTTGTCGGTGGAATACGGCGAATCCTTGATGACCAAAGCTACTATCTGGTCGGCTATGAACCGGATACGGATACGTTCGACCCAAAGACGCGCCGATTCAACCGGTTGGATGTGCGGGTAACGCGGCCCGGCGCACGCGTTCGATACCGCAGTGGATTTTTTGGTGTTTCTGATGAAAAGTTCAGAAAGCCGGTTGAGACGGGACCTCAGAAATTGCTGAATGCATTGACCTCGCCGTTCGCGGCAAACGAGATCGACCTACGCCTGAACGCGCTGTTCAGCAGTTCGCCGCAGGGCCCTTTTGTTCGCTCATTCCTACATATCCCGGCAAAAGATCTGACGTTTGCGGATGGGCCGAATGGTTCGAAAAAGGCTGTCTTCGATGTGATGGCATTCGGCTTCGGCAACAACGGCGTTATCGTGGATCAGATATCCAAGACGTTTACGGCAACCTTGAGCAAAGACCTTCTGGCCAAGGCATTAGAAAACGGCCTGGTCTATAACTTTACGTTTCCGATGAAAAAGTCCGGGGCCGTCCAGCTTCGCGTTGCGGTGCGTGATCACGGCAATGATAAGGTCGGCTCAGCGAACCAGTTCGTCGATGTTCCGAATTTGAAAAAGAAGCGGCTCACGCTTTCGGGCGTGGTGCTTGAGAATATTTCTTACGAGGCTTGGCAAAAGCGTTCGAAGGGCGTGGCGGACGA
>JADLDC010000350.1 GCA_020846885.1 Acidobacteriota bacterium
CATTGGTCGCTTCGTATTTGGTCCGCGTGTCTTTGACAAGCTTGTAAGGATGCAGAACATAATTGCGTATCTGCGAACCGAACGAGATATCCATCTTGTTCGCCTCGAGATCGGCGGTTTCAGCCCGCCGCTTCTCAAGTTCAAGCTCGTACAGCTTTGACCTCAAGACCTGCATTGCCACGGCCCGGTTCTGTATCTGCGAACGCTGGTTCTGACACGTTACTACAATGCCCGTCGGCAGATGCGTTATCCGCACGGCGCTGTCAGTCACGTTCACATGCTGGCCGCCGGCGCCGGATGAGCGATACGTATCAACCCGCAGGTCCTTATCCTCAATATTTACTTCGATGTTCTCGTCTATCTCAGGTGAAACGAACATTGACGCAAATGAAGTTTCGCGGCTTCCGCCGGAGTTGAAGGGTGAAATACGGACCAATCGGTGCACGCCTGCTTCGGTCGCAAGCAGGCCGTACGCATAGTCCCCCTCGACGCGGAATGTGGCCGATTTTATGCCCGCCTCGCTTCCGGGCTGTTCATCCAGGACCTCGACCTTGAACCCTTTACGCTCGGCCCAGCGCAGATACATCCGCAAAAGCATCTGGCAGAAGTCCTGAGCATCTGTCCCGCCGGCACCGGCCTGTAGCGAACAGATCGCGTTGTTCGCGTCCGTTTCGCCCGATAGAAGCGATTGCACCTCGGCCTCGGTCACTTCGCGTTCAAGCCGTGCGATCAGCGATTCGAGCTCGACGGCCGAATCCGCATCGGCCTCGGCGAATTCAAACAATACCTCGGCGTCCGAGACACCAGTCTCAAACTGCTTCTGCTGCTGCAGCCCCTTTTCGATCCGGCTCCGCTGCTGGACTATTTTCTGTGCTTTCTCCTGATCGTTCCAGAAACTCGGCTCGGCTATCTGAGATTCGAGCTTTTCTAATTGCCTCTCTTTGGCAGGTGCGTCAAAGAAACCTCCCGAGCTGGGATACTTTTTCTTTCAACTCTTCGTGTTTTGATCTTAGTTCTTGTAGTTCCATTTTCCTCTCGAGGCAGAAACACGACCGGTAGGGAGTGTGCCCTTCGGCCGGTCAGAAATCCTGATTTCTATCCTACCGTTTCCGGGCAGGATGCTGTTCCCTAGTCCTTTTACGTAATAATCAATCAAGGGGGCACACTCCCTACCGGTCGTGTTTCTGCCAGTAACGATGTGGCACACTTCCCGTGGGTCGTGTTTCTGCCTTTCTTCTCGCTGCTCCGCGGCTTTAAATAATCCAAAATCGGAAATCTAAAATCCAAAATCCGACAAGGCACACTCCCTACAGGTCGCGTTTCTGTCGGTAGCTGAATGCAAGCAGCACGAGCGTTATGATCGACGACAGCCACGCGAACCAATCGCCGTACTTCACATAAAATGTCTGCGAGCCATCCGATCTCGCGACCGTCCAAACCCTTGTTGCCTCGGTGTACGGTTCGGCGGTGTCCAATACCTCGCCGCGTGCGTTTATATATGCCGTAATCCCGACGTTCGTGGCCCGCAGTACCGGCCGGTTCGTCTCGACCGCCCGAAAGACCGCATTTGCCATATGCTGACGCAATACCGGCGTCGGGCCGAGGTAGCCATCATTGGTCATTTCAATTATGACGTCTGCCCCGTTGCGTACAAACTGACGCGAAAGCTGGCCAAAGTGCGATTCATAACACAACATTACTCCCGCTTTTACATCGCCAAGCGGGAACAGATCGTATTCGCTGCCGTAAGAAAAATTCCCCACCAATCCGGGCACCAGCCCATCGAGCGGAAAAGGAACAGCTTCACCAAACGGGACGAGAAAAATCTTATCATACTGCGTGATCTCTTTTCCCTCGGGGCTAACGAGCACAGCGGAATTGAAATACTTGCCGTTCGAATGGTCGGGTTCGGCGGAATTGAACAGTACCGATACGTTATGCTTCGCAGCAAACGAGTTGATGAATTCCCGCGATTCCGGATCGTCCTCGTACTGAAAGTTCATCGGCGATTCGGGAAAGATCACGGTGATCGGCAGAGCTTGTCCATCAGTGCCAGTTGCCGGATCGAGCTTGCTCAAGGCAGATTCAGCAAGCCGAACGTGCCTTTGCCGAAGCTGCCGCCATTTTTCCAGCGTCAACCCCGCCATTGGGACATCGGGCTGCAAAACTACCATGCGGTACGATCCGCGCGGCGTATGCGGTTCTAGAGTGCCACGGAATGATCCGGTGAAAAAGATGCCGGCCGAGATCAACGCACCCAACGTGATCATTCCACGCACAATTCGCGGATTGTCTCGGTCGAGGAACACGAATGCGACTACCGTGCCTCCCACAATGACCAACGCCCCAACTAAATAGACGCCGCCAACCGCCGCGGAATCGAGCAGGTCAGGTTTGAATGCCATTCCGTATCCGACCGCATTCCAGTTATTCCCCGTCAGCCAATACCGCAAAAACTCTGTAAATACCCAAACAAACGGCGCGGCCAGAATCGCGATCGAGCCAAATCGTCTTAACAATGCGGCCATTATCGCCGCAAAAGCCGCGGGAAACAGGCCAACGATCGCCGCCACGACCAGCATAAGCAAATATGCCAAAGCGGGCGGAAAAGCGGCGTAGGTGATCGGAGCAAACGTTAGCCACCAGCACGTACCGTAAATAAAAATGATCCCAAAGAGCCAACCGATAACGAATGACCGGACAACACTCTTTTCTCGCTCGACCGCCAAGAGCAGCGGCACAAAGGCGAACCATGCCGTGAACCAGTATTCGAACGGCGGAAAGGCCAGGATAAGCAAAAATGCCGAAACCACCGCCAATAGTGCGTTCTCCCAGGATGGTAAAAGCCGTAAAAGGCCGTTTAGCGCCATGTCTTCAATGGTAACAGACGCGATACCGCAAATCATTCCTGCGGACGGGTTCGTGCATTTTCGTTTGTTCGTGGATCTCGCGGCGGCGAAACCGGACGGATCTCGCCCTTTGAGGCCCTATGACACCTTTTCGGTCAGATTGGTTTTTGCGAAACTCACTTTGACCGAAGGCTTAAGCGCTCTCAACAAAATTTGTCAGGCGAGAAATGACGGAATTTGTCATTATCATCAGCGGCGACAAAGTTGCGCTGTCAAATTGAGAGAACTACTGCGTCAGAACGGTGACACAGCCGCATATTGATCGGGTCGAACTACAACGCAGGTTCTGGCCCAAATAAACATTGGGTTTAAAAGTGGCAGAGCCCGGTCGGTTTCGACCAGGCTCAATATTGGAAGGACAACTGTAGGAACGCTCGGAAGGTGAACAAGCACAGTGGCAAAC
>JADLDC010000351.1 GCA_020846885.1 Acidobacteriota bacterium
AATTATCCAGTTGACGGGATGAAGATCTGCCCAACATGTAAGAAGACCTACGATGATGACGGCCAGAACTTCTGCCTCGATGACGGGGCGACGCTTTTGAAAAAGCGCACCGCCGGCCGTGCAAAAGCAGAAACGTCGCGGGTCAATGAGGTTGTCTCGGTCGCCCTGCTCGGTTTCGCCGTCCTTGTTTTTCTTTGCCTTGTTTCGTATAGCCAAAGCGACCCGACCTTTAACACCGCGTCGTCCCAGCGGACCCAGAATTGGATCGGACGCGTTGGAGCAAACTTTGCCGAGGTACTTCTGTCGGCGGCCGGTATTGCCGCCTATCTTTTTCCAGCCTTGATGGGCCTTATCGCGTGGCGGATATTCAAGTCGCATACCATGCGCCCGCGCGTTAGCCGCGTCATCGGGTTCATTCTTTTTGTAGCTTCGATCTCGGGGATCGCAAGCCTGATCGGCTGGCACGGCGGCTTGATCGGAGCCGTCTACTCCAGAGCGGCGATCTATCTTCTCAGCTCGATCGGCGCCGGCATACTTCTCGCTACGACCCTGACCGTTTCGACACTGCTTATAACCAACGTCTCCTTTGCGGGTTTTGTCGAGCATTTTGAATTGGCGTGGTCCAATTTGATGGTGCATTTTAACGAATGGCGTGAAAAGCGAAAGCAGGCCCGTGCGGAACTGCATGCGGAAGCCGTCGAGCGAAGCGGCAAACGGAAGATCGTCCGTGTGGGCAAGCTGAACGCCGAACCGCCGCCAACCATAAAGGTGCCGGAGGCGGCCGAGGCTGTAATTCACAGGACAAGGGCCGCGGCGGCAGGTTCCTCAATGGCGGCCAATGCGCCTGCGACAGTTGTCGAGCCGGCGGAAAATCGTACCGGGGCTGACATGCCGCTGCCTGCGATCGGCACCGATGATCCAGCGCGGAACGGTGATATTCCGGACACTATAGTTTCGCCGGAAGCTAACGGACAGCCCGTTGACATACTCGATGTCCCGATCAAACCAAAGCGAACTACGACCGATCTTGATGCATCGGCACTCCCGAATACGTCCGGTGATGAGGAGCCGTTCGACGATGAGGAACTCGAGATGGCGGCGAGGCAGGCCGCTAATTTTGGCGAGTACACCTTGCCTACGAGCGAGTTTCTAACTCCAGCGGAAGTAAGCATTGAATTCAATAAGGCCGCTTTGCAGCAGATCGCACACGAGTTGGCGGAAAAGACTAAAGAATTCAATGTGGCGGGCAAAGTAATGCACATTATGCCCGGGCCGGTCGTCACGACGTATGAATTCAAACCCGATCCGGGTGTGAAATATTCGCGTGTCACGGGCCTCGTTGACGATCTGTGCCTTGCGCTGAAGGCCGAATCGATCCGTATTGACCGAATACCGGGGAAGGCGTTCGTGGGCATTGAGGTGCCGAACAAAAATCGAGAGACGATCCGGCTGCGTGACGTGATCGAATCGAAAAAATTCAAAGAGTCTGACTCAAAGCTGACACTTGCGCTTGGCAAGACCATCGACGGGCTCAACTACGTTGCTGATCTTGCAAAGATGCCGCACCTTCTCATCGCGGGTGCGACGGGTGCAGGCAAATCGGTCGGCGTCAACACGCTGGTCGTGTCCATCCTTTACAAGGCCAAGCCGGATGAAGTGAAATTCATCATGGTCGATCCAAAGCGTCTTGAACTTGGCGTGTACGCCGATATCCCGCATTTAGCGACGCCGATCATTACCGATCCGAAGCGTGCGGCCGTCGCGTTAAAATGGGCGGTCAGCGAAATGGAACGCCGGTACAAATATCTGGCCGGCCTGGGTGTTCGAAACATCGACGGCTACAACGTCGAGGCAAAACGCCGCAACGACAACGGCCACTTGGATGATAATGGCGAGCCGTATCAGAAGCTGCCCTATATTGTCTGTATAATCGACGAACTTGCCGACCTGATGATGGTCAGCGGGAAAGAGGTTGAAGAATCGATCACGCGGCTGGCGCAGATGGCCCGAGCCGTCGGCATTCATCTGGTGCTTGCGACCCAACGGCCGTCGGTCGATGTTATCACCGGTTTGATCAAGGCGAATTTTCCGGCACGGATTTCGTTTCGGGTCTCATCGAAGGTAGATTCGCGTACTATCATCGACGGCAACGGCGCCGAAGGCCTGCTCGGCCGCGGCGATATGCTCTATTTGCCGCCGGCAAGTTCGCAGGTCGTTCGGGTGCACGGCGCGTTCGTTGATGAAAAAGAGATCGCGGAGATCGTCAATCACATCAAGGCCCAGGTTGAAGGCCCGATCGTCTATGATGAATCGATCACTAAGACGGAAGAAGAGATGGACGATGCAGACGATCTGCCGGGCAAGCGTGATCCTCTGTTCTGGGATGCGGTGAAGTCGGTCGTTCACGCCAAACGCGCCTCAACATCGCTGCTCCAGCGACACCTTCGCATCGGCTACGGCCGCGCCGCCGCTATCCTGGACGCAATGGTCCGCGAGGGCTATATCGGCGACATGGACGGCTCAACCCGAGCGCGGCCCGTTCTGCCGAAGGCTTATCAGGACCTGCAGGATGTGGTCGAGATGGGGGAAGAAGTTTAGCTGAATCTAGCCACTTGAAGGATCCGATCGTCAATACGACCAGTTTCGTGAAATTTCAGCATTTTCTCTTACTTGCCGCGGTATTGTTCGCCACGGCATGCTTTGATAATGGGCGAGCGAGAGATGGCCGGCCAGTTGAGGCTAACTCTGAGATCTCAAATTCTACATCCGAAATTTCAAATTCCGAATCTGAAATTTCAAATTCCAGATCTGGGCTCTCAGACAGGAAGAGGGCTTCGTCGCAACAACTAAATATCAACACCGCGTCCGCGGATGATCTCCAGCGTCTTCCGCATGTAGGGCCGGTTGTCGCCGGCAAGATCATTGAACACAGAGAAAAATTCGGCCCTTTCCGGCGCGTTGAAGAATTAATGCTTATCGACGGAATAAGTGACGGGCGGTTCAGAGGTATTAGATCATTTATTCGTGTAGAATAGACGACCGAGTGCCCATCAATTCAAGCCGCCCACAGCTCTCGTCAGTACCACTGCTTTTGCTTTCGGCGTCGTTCGCCGCGGGCATTGCCGTGTCTTCAGTTTTCCAGGCCGGGATCTTCGTATTGCTTGCGGCGTGTCTTCTGGCGGCGATAGCGTCGTTCGCGATGAAAGGCTCCAGATCGGCAACGGTCCTGATTTCGATCGCTTTCATCTTTGGCGGAGCGATCGCGTACAAGGCACAGTTGGCCTCCATCAATCCCGATCGGACCCGATCGATCTATGATAGCGGCGAAATTGTATCAGGCGAACCGGTTGAATTGACCGGCACGATCATAGCCGGGCCTGAGGCGAGTGTTGGCGGATCCTTCTTTCAAATTGAAGCTGAGGCGATAAGCTGTCATGACGCAAGCCGTCCGGCTTCCGGCATCATTAGACTTTTCGCGGCAGCGGATACACCTGAGATGCGGGCGGATTACGCTCTACTTCAACTTGGCCCAGGCTCTCGAGTACGTATATCGGCCGCTTTAGAACGCGATGACGGGTTTCGAGATCCCGGAGTGATGTCGCGGAAAACTATTCTTGATCAACGGGGAATTGACGCGGCTGGCACGATAAAAAGCCCGCTGCTTGTCGAAGTTCTTGGCTCACGCGGCTCGAGCATTCCGCGGCTTGATCTTGGAGTTCGCGAGGGCATGTCGAAGAAGTTTCGTGAACTTTTCAGCCCGCAGGTTGCCGGCGTCATGATCGCGTCGCTGCTCGGCAACAAGAGCTTTGTTGATAAGGAAACGGCCAATGTCTTTCGTGAGGGCGGCACGTTTCACATTCTGGTTATTTCAGGCCTGCACATCACATTCATTGGAGGCCTTGCCGCAATGTTCATCGGCCTATTCACACGGCGAAAATGGGTGCAGTTTGCGGCTGTTTGCGGATTTCTCTGGATCTACACATTCGCGGTTGGGGCCGAAGTTCCGGTCGTCAGGGCGAGTCTGATGTTCACGATCCTATGGTTCGCGTACGTCATACACCGTACTGGTTCTCTTGCGAACGCATTGGGGGCCTGCGGTCTTATCCTCCTGGCGTGGCGCCCGGCCGACCTGTTCACAGCTTCGTTTCAGCTAACCTTCGTCAGCGTATCCGCGATAGTTCTGGCCGGCTTTCCCTTGATCCGGGCGTTCAGAACGATCGGCGAATGGACCCCGGGAACGGCAGCACCTTTTCCTGCGAATGTTCCAAAATGGCTTCGACGGGCGTGCGAAACGCTGTATTGGAATCCAAAACGATGGCAAATTGATGCCGCCAGAAATGTTTGGTCGGCGAATTTGCTGAAATCGCCGTTCTTCGCGTTGGGGCGTACGCGGCAGCGTTGTGCAGCTTATCTGGTCGAAGGCATTCTCGTCTCGCTTATCGTCCAAATGGCGATGCTGCCGCTGGTCGTGCATTATTTTCATCGTGTCACGCCTGTATCGGTGCTCGCCAATCTCTGGGCCGGGGTTTTCATCGCGCTCGAATCGTTTGCCGCGGTGGGCGGAATGCTTGCCTCGTTCGTAAGCACACCGCTGGCATTACCGTTCATACAACTCGCCGAATTGTTTCACTGGCTTTTGGTCTCGGTGCCTGCGATCGCCGCCGACATCGGGTGGCTCAGTTTTCGTGTCCCGGTTTACGCGGGGTATGAGGGCGTCCTTTATCTTGTCTATTTCGTGTGTATTGGAATGTTTTGCATTGCCGCTTTCCTGTGGGACCCGTTCTCATTGACGCGGCGAGCCCGGCATGGGCGGCTATTGTTTACACCTGGAGTCGTCGTCATCCTTGTCGCTTCGATACTGACGTTTCACCCGCTTTCCGAACCTGCTCCGGATGGACGGCTGCGGGTCGAATTCCTCGATGTCGGCCAGGGAGATTCTATCCTTATCACATTTCCAAACGGCGAAACCATGCTGGTTGACGGTGGAGGCCGAACGTCGTATCGCGGCGAGGATGATGAGCCATTCGAACCCGATAGGCCGTCGATCGGGGAAACCGTGGTCTCCGAATTTCTCTGGGAGAAAGGCTATTCGCAGATCGATCACCTTGTCGGAACACACGCCGATGCCGATCATATTCAGGGACTCGCCGATATCGCGACGAATTTTCAGATAGGAAATGCCTGGTTCGGCAGGCCGCAACGCGACGACCCGGACCAGATAAGGCTGGAAGCGGTTCTCCGACAGCATTCGGTGCCTGTTGGGCAGCTTACACATGGCAGAAGGTTCGAGATAGGCGGTGTTGTGATCGAGGTCCTCTATCCACCCGCCGAAGGCGTTGACCTGCGTAATGAGAATGACCGGTCTGTTGTGCTGAGGCTGACGTACGGAACGCGATCGTTCTTGCTAACGGGAGATATCGAACGGCTTGCCGAAACAGAGATATTGCGGTCTGAAGACGGACTGACAAGTGATGTTGTCAAGGTTCCTCATCACGGCAGCCGCACTTCTTCGACATCTGCGTTTGTCGGCGCTGCGCATCCGCGATTTGCCGTCATTCCGGTTGGCCGAAGATCGCCTTTCGGCCACCCGCACAGTGAAGTTGTGGAGCGATGGCGGGCGGCCGGTGCTTCGGTTCTAACGACCGGCGAAAATGGGACTATTTCTTTCAGCACGGACGGCCGCGATCTAGTCGTTAGTTCTTTTGTTCGGAATAACGAATAACTATTCTCCATCCGGTATTCCGAATGCGCGGGATCAATCAGGTGCGTAGATGTCGATATGTGCGTCGTCCTCTGACGTTATCCATCCGCGATACATGCCTTCGCAGTTGAACGGCATGGCGACATTGCCTTCGCGATCGACGGCTATCAGGCCTCCTTCGCCTTTCAGCGCGGTGAGATGTTCGATGCTTTGGGCAGCGGCATCCGCCAGGCCGAGGCCTTTGTATTTCATTCGTGCTGAGACATCGAAGGCTGTTACGCCGAGCATAAAATACTCGCCGTGCCCGGTGCAGGAAACCGCGCAGAGGTCGTCCGCATACGTGCCTGAACCGATGATCGGGGTATCGCCAACGCGGCCGAATTTCTTGTTGGTCATACCGCCGGTCGATGTGGCGGCCGCGAGATGTCCGTTCGCATCGCAGGCCGCCGCACCGACCGTGCCCATAGGTTTCGGTGCGGCATGATCAAGCTGTATACGGCCGGAGGCGAGGGCGTCCTGATATTGGAGCCAGCGGTGTTCAGTAAAGAAATATTCGTCCGGTTCGGTTGCCAGTCCATTTTCGTCGGCAAATTGCTTTGCTCCTTCGCCCGCCAGCAGAATGTGATCGGTCGTTTCCATGACAAGGCGTGCAAGCCGGACCGGGTTCTTTATGCTGCGTACGAACGCCACGGCACCGGCGTCCGGCGTTCGCCCGTCCATGATGCATGCGTCCATTTCATTGGTGCCTTCGTGGGTAAATACCGAACCGCGGCCGGCGTTGAAAAGTGGAAAATCTTCAAGCGAGACGACAGCTGCTTCAACAGAATCAAGTGCCGAACCGCGGTTTTGAAGCACGTCCCAACCGGCCTTTAACGCAGCTTCAAGGCCACGCCGATATTCAGCTTCCAACTCAGGGGTCATCGCGGACCGAAGGATCGTACCGGCCCCGCCGTGTATTGCCAATGCCATTTTCGACATAAAAGTATTCTAGCGGATTGTAACAGTTGGATCGCAAGTACCTTTGCACTCTTTGTGTCTTCAACTTGGTGAACTTTGTGTTAAGAAAGACCGTACCACAAAGACCTCAAAGTGAAGACACAAAGTTCGCGAATGAAAAAGAGTACGGCTAGAACTACTTCCAGATTATCTGTTATGACCCACTGCAGCGTATCGTGTCCTTCTTCAAGCCATTTGCACAATTCACGCCGGCCCTTAGAGCCTTAGATTCCGTAACCTCAGGGCGTTTGCAATGACTGAGACCGAACTGAATGTCATTGCCGCACTGGCGATCATTGGCGACAAAAGCAGGCCAAAGACCGGAAACAGAACGCCGGCGGCGATCGGAACTCCGACGATGTTGTAGATGAACGCGAAGAACAGATTCTGCCGAATGTTTTTCATCGTGCCGCCGCTAAGATTTCTTGCTTTCAGAATTCCGTTCAGGTCAGGCCTAAGCAGGGTTATGTCGGCTGATTCGATAGCAACGTCGGTGCCGCTGGCAAAGGCGATCCCAACATCTGCCTGCGCCAGGGCTGGAGCATCGTTCACACCGTCGCCGGCCATTGCAACGATCTTGCCTTGGGATTGAAGCTCCTTTACTTTCGCGGCTTTATCCTCGGGCATTACTTCGGCAAAGACGTGATCGATGTTCAGTTCTTTGGCTACCGCGTCGCCGGTTTGCTGATTGTCGCCGGTCATCATAA
>JADLDC010000352.1 GCA_020846885.1 Acidobacteriota bacterium
AACGAGAGGGAGAATGACGCATCTGGCTTCGTGACGGTTTCAAAAGAACCTCTACACGACCGAGCTGCCATTCTCCTTTTCTATATCCAAATCTATACGAATTGGATACTTTTTTGAACATACAAGTACACGGATCAGAACACGAAAATTCACGAAACTATGAGATCCTCAGGGGACGATCCTGACTCTGGATCAGCTCAGTTTTAAAAAATGATTGACGCGGACTTTGCCTTTATTGTACCCTGAAACACAGCAGTTTCAGTTATTTAGAAGTACTTATCGATGCAGCAGGCCCCCAAAGTGATTGGTGCTTCGGAGCTTGACCAGAACATGGTCAGCGTTCTGCAGCAGGAGTTGGACCTGGGCACACAGGCCCTTCAGCGTGGCAACGCGGATGTCGCGGTCACTTTTTTTCAAAGCGCCCTGCAAAAGATGACGGCCGAGATGCCGTTCTACGACCATGTCGTCCACAACCTTCTTTTAAGCTACAAAGGAGTTGCCGAGAAACTTTTTGCGGATGGTGACGAAGAGCTTGCCTTGCGGTTCGTCAACTCGGCCCTCGGGCTTGAGATCCGCGGCGAGATGGCTGAAGATGCTGTATTCCGGCGTCGCTTTGCCGACGGGTTCCAGGCGCTTGGGCTGATCCTCTTCAAAAAAGGCAGGTTCGCCGAGAATGTTCTTTGCTGCCGTAAGGCGATCGCTGTTTTCGATTGCCCGACATATCACGTCAACCTGACGAATGCGCTTGTCATGTCCGGCCAGCGCGGCATTCTTTCTGACTACACCACCGAGATCACTCCTGAACAGGTTGGCCGGCACATCTTTATCGCTTGTGTGCCAAAATGCGCTTCAACGTTTTTGAAGAATCTGCTCGTCGGCCTGACGGGCTTTCAGGATATGTTCTCGGTTTATGCGGCCGGGCAAAGCGAGCATGAGCTGTACATGCCGACCGTGCGCGAGTTTGCGCATTTCAATACGGTAACCCAGCAGCATTGCCGTGCGTCGGATGCAAATGTTCACATAATGCAGGCATTCGGCATCAGCCCCGTTGTGCTGGTACGCAACATCTTTGACTCGGTGATGAGCCTGCTTGATTTTTATAATAACCAGGGAGCCTACTACAACACGTATTTTCGTGCCGATTTCCGATCGTTCGACGAATCGACAAAGATCGACCTTCTCATCGACAATGTCATCCCGTGGTATTTTCAGTTCGTCGCGTCCTGGGACCTGGTCGAAAAACAGCAGCGGCTGCCTATCCAGTGGCTGACATATGAAGAACTTATCGCCGATAAGCCAAAGGCGGTCGAAAATGTGTTAAGATTCTATGGCCTTGGTTCTCCTGAAAAAGCAATTGAAGCAAAAATTAAAGAAACCGAATCGGAAGACAGAAAAAACCGGTTCAACAAAGGTGTAGCCGGCCGCGGAAAGGCAGGCTTGAGCGAACAGCAAAAGGAACGGATCCGGCGTCTCTCCAAATACTACCCTGCGACGGATTTTGGCCGTATAGGTTTGTAAGTTTTGTACTGAGGAGGAAATCAGATGAAAGTCAGTAACGCGGACTCAAAGCGTATGTACCTTTTGGGAGCAGCCAAAGCTTCCCAAAAATCTGAGCTTGACGCTGCGGCCGTGCGGTCGTGGCGAAAGAGTATTGGATATTTGTCGCTGTTTGCCGGAGCAGCCACAATATTGGCCTCCCAGGCCCAGAATGTATCGGCGCGGGAATCCGATAAGCCGGCCCCGCCTCGTGTCCGAAAGGCGGCATCCGACCTGCTCAAGAGGCTCAACGGCGGCGGCTGTTCAAAACCGGGGCTTCTGCGCCGGCAAACCGAGTACCGCTTGCCCGGTGAGGCCGGCAAGTTCAATATGGTCGAAATACTCGCAGGCGGCGACGATTGTCCCGGCCAGCCAATTCCGGCCGGAACCTACACGGTGGCATCACCCTATGTAGATTCGGGTACGACGACGGGTGCAAATAAAACGGTCTCGACTATTCCGCTTGCTTGCAACGGGATCTATGATGCCGTAGGCGGCGAGGACCATATATACTCATTCACTCTCACCGCTCGCGGGGCAACGCCGCAGATCCGGGTGACTACTTCGAGTCCAACCTATGATCTGTCCATATACGTCTTGAACGGAAATACCGGTACGTGTCCGTCAGGAACTGAAAATACCGTTACAAATTGTATTGTCGGGGCCGACGGGACTTTCTTCCCAAATCCGGAGACACTCACGCCGGCAAATATGGCAACGTTGCCGCTGAATGTGCCTCTCTACTTATTCGTCGATTCATTTTACGGTGCCCCTGGTGGTAACGGTGGAACCGGCAACGGTCCCTATACTGTGACGATGCAGGACGTGACTATCGGGGGCGGTCCGGTATTGCCTGAAAACGACGCTCCGATGGACCTGAACGCGGATGGAAAGACCGATTTTGTTACGCTCAGAAACGTGGGCGGCGGAACATCCGGACAGGTCAGATGGTATCCGTTCCTGCAGGATTACGGCCCGGTCACACCGAGGGATTGGGGCATTGCCACGGACCAGTTCTTTGCCGCGGACTATGACCTTGACGGCAGGGACGATCTTGCCGTGTACCGTCCGGGAAACCCGGGAAAATTCTATATCATCCGCAGTCAGACCAATACTCTGCTGTCGGAAAATTTTGGCGGCCCTGGTGATGACGCAACCGTGGTGGGCGATTATACCGGTGACGGCCGGGCCGATCTGGCGCTCTATCGGGGCGGGGCAACGCCGACCGATCAAAGCTTCTGGTTCTATCGGCCTATTGGCAACGGCGGCGGATTCGTGACCATCCCATGGGGCCAGGGCGGCGATACGCCGGCTCCGGGCGATTATGACGGTGACGGAAAGTTTGATTTCGTTGTCCAGCGTGACGACGCCAACGGCGTTAATGGCCGCTTCTGGAAACGAATGAATACCGGAGCGCAAAGTTCCGAAATGTTCGGCCTGAAGACCGACACCGTTGTTCCCGGCGATTATGATGACGACGGCAAGACCGATCTGGCGGTCATCAGGGACGATGCCGGATTCATGCGATGGGACTTTGAACCAAGCGGAACGGCTGGTTCGACCGTCGTTTCGGATACCTGGGGCGTCACGGCCACTGACTGGATAACAGCCGGTGACTATGACGGCGACGGGCGAACCGATTACGCCGTTTGGCGGCCCGGTTCACCCGGCAGGTTCTGGATCATGACGGTCAGCGACCGCGTCATCTTCTGGCGAGACTGGGGCGAAGCAACGGACGCACCGGCGCTGTATTACAGTTCGTTCTGACCTTCGGAACATTTGGACCAAAAGAGGATGTCTGAAAAGACTAAAAGTCTGAGGCATCAACGCATTTTTGAACGCGGATCAAGCGGAACCAGAGCGGATTTTTACGGATCTATCCGTTTTGATCCGCTCGATCCGCCTGATCCGCGTTCAAATTGCGTATATTCTGGAGTAGGTTAAAGTTTTTCAGACATTCGCTCTTCTTTTCTTAGCTCGCCTCCTTGATCGGGAGTGGAGTCGGCCAATTATTCCGAGCAGTAAACCCGATAATCGATCTCCTGAAAAATATTATCGCGGCCTTCGATCTCGGTAAGCAGTGCTTCATTCACCTCACCGGTTTCGAGCATTTTCGCAAGCAGGTCAAAGCGATGAATGTGCGACTGGAATCGGCGGGACGAATATTCGACCGTTGTGCCCTGGTATATCTGAAACGCCCAATCGCTCGATTCAGCAAGCAGCAATTCGCGGGCAAGCTGGTTCAGAATACGTTCATGGTTCCCTGTCCCGGGTCCTGAGTTTTCCGCACTTGAAACCTGAAACTGGGAACCCTGGCCCGCAAACCTGTTTGCCAGTGCCGTCATTCTCCGTTCGGCGTCGTGCTGATACGGATACATCCACGAATTCCCTTCATTGATCCAAACCTTGAAATACCCGTTCTCGCCCCACGACGATGCGGCCGGATGCTGGACCTGGATCGGAATTCCGGCATCAAGAAAATCGCCCGGCGCAACGGCCTCGATCTCAGATTGATCGAAATGAAGTTTGCGGAAAAAGAAGTCGATGAACTGCGGGCCTTCGTACCACCAATGGCCGTAGAGCTCGGCGTCGTAGGGCGAAACCACAAGCGGCGGGTGGCCGCCGAAAAGATCGTTCAGCGCCCTCGCCTGCTTTATCCGTTCGCCGATAAAATGCATCGCGTTCTCGGCGGCCTTTTCGCGGGCCGCGGCCGGGTCGTAAGGCTGCTTTAATTGCTGCGGAACTGTTCGGCCGGTTATGCGGTGATACTTCAGCCCAAGATGTTTGCGGTTTCCGTCGTCGTCAAGATAAGGCTTTAGATAATCGAGCGGCAGGTCCCAACCGATGTCGCGATAAAATTCACGGTAAACGTCGCTTCCCGGATAGCCGACCACATCGCTCCAAACCTGCTGGCTGGTCTCGACATCGCGTGCAAAGACCGCCGTCCCGTTCGGGCAAACGACCGGCGCGTGCACACCGTATTTCGGCCGCGGGTCGCCGTAAAGGATCGCGTGTGTATCCGAGATAAAATATTCGATCCCGGCCGTTTTCAGCAGGTCTTCAATACCCGGTTCATACGCGCATTCCGGAAGCCAGATGCCCCGCGGCTGGCGGCCGAAATGCTTTTTGTAATTTGCGACCGCTACCTCTATCTGGGCGCGTTTTGATTCGGGCGTTGAGATAAGCGGTAAGAATCCATGCGTCGCACCGCATGTGATTATTTCGAGCACGCCCTCTTCCTGCAGCTCGCGGAACGCGTTGACAAGATTGCGGTTGTACCGACCGTTCCAAAGATTGAGCGAGGCCGACAGGTTCTCGACATACATCCGCGCGACCGGGACGAACTCGACCGCTTCCCTTTCGGTCCGCCTGACCTCTTTCTCGGCCAGCTCAAGCAGCTTTTCCAAATGGGCCGTGTATCGTCCTTCCAACAGTTTGTCGGCCAGCATCTCGCACAAAGGCGGCGAGACGTTCATCGCCAGCCGCGGCTTGGCTCCCGCTTCGTGAAGGTTCTGAAATATAAAAATAAGCGGAAGATAAACCTCGGTTATCGCCTCGTAAAGCCAGTCCTCTTCCAAAAACGTCGGATACTCAGGATGCCGCACGAATGGCAAATGTGCGTGAAGGATCAGGCTAAAATAACCAACAGGCATACACGGATTGTAAATGAATGCCCGCAGGACGCAAGCGGCTGGGGCTTTCCGAGAATGGACAGGTAATTTGAACGCGGATCGGGCGGATCGAGCGGATCAAAGCGGATAGATCTGTACACATCCGCTAGATCCGCGTTCAAATTGGCTCCGCCTCCCTAAAAAAGGGTTCGCACGGCAAGCACTGTATGCTACAGTACCGATATATGCCAAAGTTTGTTTCTCCCGGCTCCCCTAGAGCGGTTCGAGGAGCTTGTCCAGCTTTCTCACAACGAAAATGGTCCGCGCTCACCGCGCGGAGGATAATCTGATGGAACAAGACCAAAAAAGATCAAACGCTAAACACAAGGGCGGGTCAGACGAAAAGGATTTCCTTGTCGTCGGCATTGGCGCATCGGCCGGCGGGATCAAGGCGTTGGAAGAGTTCTTTGCTGACATGCCTGACGATAGCGGAATGGCCTTCGTGGTTATTCTTCATCTGTCACAGGAACACAAAAGCAGCCTTGCCGAAATACTTCAGCGGCACACGCAAATGCCGGTTGAGCAGGTGACCGAAACGCTAACGGTCGAGCCGGACCATGTTTACGTCATTCCGCCGGGCCGGCACCTTGTGATGACGGACGGCGTGATCGAGCTCAAGGCTCCGCGGCGGATAAAGGGTATTCGTGTGCCGATCGACCGGTTCTTTCGTTCGCTGGCGGAGACGTACGGCAAGCGGGCCGTGTCCATTATCTTAAGCGGGACGGGCAGCGACGGCACGCTTGGGATGAAGCACATCAAGGGCCGCGACGGGTTCGCGATCGTACAGGACCCGCTCGACGCCGAATATGACGGAATGCCGCGTTCGGCCATCGAGACAAAGATCGCCGATGTCGTAATGCATGTTTCCGAGATGCCGGAGAAGCTGCTCTCGGTACGCGACAGCACCGAGAAGTTTCGGCTTACGAACGGCAAAGACGGCGAGACGGCACAGGAAATAAAGAATATCGACGTCCTGCGCGATGTTTTGACTCTTTTGCGCGTTCGCACCGGACACGATTTTTCGAATTACAAGCGCCCGACGCTTGTCCGCCGCATCGCCCGCCATTTGCAGATACACGAAACCGACGATCTTAAGGTCTATCTCCAGATCCTTCGCGACAAACCGGACGAGGTCCTTTCGCTGTTAAAGAACCTTCTCATAAACGTCACGAATTTTTTCCGCGATAAGGAGGCCTTTGCGGCGCTTGAGAAAAAGGTCGTCCCGGCGATCTTTGACGGCAAGTCGGGAACCGACCAGGTGCGCGTTTGGATCGCGGGCTGTTCGACTGGTGAAGAGGCGTATTCGATCGCCATTCTCTTGAGCGAATTTGCCGCCAAGCTCCCCGATCCGCCAAAGATACAGGTATTCGCCTCCGACGTTGACGACGACGCGGTCGCCGAGGCCCGCGAGGGGCACTTTACCGAAGCGGTCGTGTCGGATGTTTCGCCGGAGCGGCTGCGTCAATATTTTGTAAAGGAAGAAGACGGCTACCGCATTCGCAAATCGATCCGCGAACTGGTGCTTTTTGCTCCGCATAATATTTTGCGCGATCCGCCGTTCTCGCGGCTCGATCTTGTTTCCTGCCGCAATGTGATGATCTATCTGAACGGTTTTGCAGGTTTTTCATTTCAGCCTGCGCGAGGGCGGCTATCTGTTCCTCGGTTCAAGCGAATCGGCCGAAAGCGCGGCGAACATTTTTCTTGCGACGGACAAAAAGCACCGCATCTATCAAAGCCGCCCGTCAGCTGCGGCCTGGACCGGGCCGCCGGCGATGCCGCTTGCCGGCAGCTGGGTCCCGAAAGTTTCCGAACTTCAGGCAAAGGTCCGCGGTAATGTTCAGTCGTTCGGCGAGATACATCACCGCCTGATAGAGCATTATGCGCCGCCGTCCATTTTGGTCAACGAAGAAGGCGACATCCTGCATTTGTCCGAGAATGCAGGCCGGTACCTGCGGTTTGCCGGCGGTGCTCCGACGACCAATCTGTTGAAGGTAATTGATCCATCGTTATTGTCGGACACTCGAGCGGCATTGTTTGCGGCCCGTAAGGAAAACAAGGTCATCGAGGCAAAGAGTATCCGCGTCAGATTTGACGGTGAGGAGAGGTTCATAAACCTTACCGTTCGGCCGGTCAGCACACCGGAGGCGGCCGCTCTCGTGATGTTCGAAGAGGTTGAGGGCCATTCGAAGTCGGAAGAATCCGTGCAGGCGATCGTTGCCGGCGACAAGGCGATGGAGGCGGTCGTTCGGGGAATGGAAGACGAGCTGCGGCATACAAAAGACCAGCTTCGCAACACGATCGAACAATACGAAACATCGAACGAGGAACAAAAGGCCTCGAACGAAGAGCTGCAGGCGATAAACGAAGAGCTCCGGTCCGCAAGCGAGGAACTGGAGACAAGCAAAGAGGAACTCCAATCGGTCAATGAAGAGCTGACGACCGTTAATCACGAGCTAAAGGACAAGGTTGACGAGGTCGGCCGCATCAATTCCGATCTGCTGAATCTGATGCAGTCAACAAATATCGCCACGATCTTTCTTGACCGAAGCCTTCACATCAAACGCTTTACGCCGCGGGCGACCGAGATCTTCAATCTTATTCCAGCCGATGTCGGCAGGCCGCTTGCGCATATCACCCACCGGCTCGCACCCGACGATTTTGAGGACGACGCCGCCGTTTCGTTAAAGAATCTGAAGACCCTCGAGCGCGAGACACGCTCGTCCGACGGCCGCGTTTTTGCCGCCCGCTTTTCGCCCTACCGGACGATAGACGACAAGATCGACGGCGTTGTTATCTCATTTATCGATGTTACCGAGCGGAAGCGGGCTGAGGAAGATCTGCGGGAGACGATAGACGAAATGAGCCGCCTCAACAGCGCAATGGTCGGCCGCGAGGTGCGAATGATAGATCTTAAAAAGGAAGTCAATGAGTTGAAAACAAGACTTGGCGAAGAACCCGTGTATCCGCTGGAATTTGAAAACGACGGATCGGCGGCATAGCCGCGAAGAGAGTTAGGCTTTTCGGGCTTTGCCCGTCTATTTCCGGAAAAGCTCTGCTTTTCCTGCGAACTTCAAAGGCCTTTCGGGCTTTGCCCGTCTATTTGCGGAAAAGCTCTGCTTTTCCGTTATTCTCTAGAGAGGCTGTGCGGCTATGCCGCCGCTTTTCTATCGGCAAGGCGACGTTTGCGGCGATGCGGCGGCATAGCCGCAAGAATAATTAGGTCATTAACGGCGAAGCACAGCTTCGCCGCAAATAGACGGGCACAGCCCGAAATCAGCAGTTTTAAGACGGCATCCGGAGCTTTTCCGGTTCGATTCAACTTTAGAAATGCGGCTTTGCCGCCGCCCAATGCGAATGTTCCAGATCTCAAGAGACAATCCGGCTTATTACCTAACATCGGTTGCGCATAAACGGCTGCCGATATTTCAAAGAGAGTCGATCGGGCAAATAGTCTGCGACGCATTCAATGAAGCCAGGTTATCCGGCGGCATTCTTATCTTTGCATATGTCATTATGCTTGACCATACACATTTGCTAACGGATTGTTCCCGCGAGATCGCGGACGTACTTCGGTTTATGAACGGCATTTCGGCAAAGCGTGTGGTCGATCATTTGAAGATAAACGGTTTTGACAGTTCATTAGCGAAACTGCGCATCCAGGAACGTGAGAACCGGCATAAACATTCTGTTTATGAGCATCACCCAAATGCTATGCGGATAACCGGCGAGGATGCATTTATGCAGAAGGTCAATTACATTCATCTCAATCCGGTTCGCGCCGGGTTGGTCGAGCATCCGAATGACTATCTTTTCTCGAGCGCAAGACAGTGGCACGGAAAGACGGTAGAGAATGAGCCATTGATCACCGATCATCGAGAGATCAAATGGCGGGCGGCATAGCCGCATTGTTCATTGGGTGGCTGGTCGGAAAAGCGGAGCTTTTCCGCAAATAGGGCGGCATAGCCGCAAGGATGTGTGGTGAACTAAATGTCCAGTTTTACGGGCTTTGCCCGTCTGTTTGTGGAAGAGCTATATTTTTCCTGTCAGCGTCAACGGCCTTTCGGGCTTTGCCCGTCTATTTGCGGAAAAGCTCTGCTTTTCCGTTATTCTCTAGAGAGGCTGTGCGGCTATGCCGCCGCTTTTCTATCGGTATGGCGACGCTTGTGGCGATGCGACGGCATAGCCGCAAGAATAATGAGGTCATTAACGGCGAAGCACAGCTTCGCCGCAAATAGGGCGGCATAGCCGCGAAGAGAGTTAGGAAGCCTGCCGGAAAAGCTATGCTTTTCCGGTTCGGTTCAAGTTTAGAAATGCGGCTTTGCCGCCGCCTGGATGGGGATGACGGAAATTAGTGAAAACGCGGAGCTTCGGGAGGAACGGCGGGCGGCGCTCAACGTGATGGAAGACGCCATCCTCGCCCGCAAAAAGGCGGATGCGCTGAATGAGCAGCTTCGCAACGAGATCGCCGAACGTATGAGGGTCGAAGCGGCCTTGCGCGTGATCGAGGAGCGGCAGACGTTTCTGCTCAAGGTTAGCGACACGCTGCGGATGCTGACCGGCTCCGCTGCGATTGAGGCCGAGGTGTCACGGATCCTCGGCGAGCACCTCAAGGCGGACCGCGCGTACTACGCCGATATCGAGCCCGATGGGGGCCATGCTGTCGTACGGTCCGATTACATCGACGGTGTGCAGAGCATCGTCGGACGGCACCGGGTGGAGGACTTTGGCCCCACGCTTATGGCCGCTTTCCGCACCGGCAAGACGCTGGTGATCGAGGACGTCGCCCGGCACCCCGAATTGACGCCGACCGAGCGAGCTTCCTACGCAGCCCTTTCGATGAGCGCTCTTGTCGTCGTTCCGCAGGCGAAGGACGGACGCTGGATCGGTGTCCTGGCCGTCAACACGGCCGGCCCGCGGGCATGGACGCCGTCCGAGATCTCGCTCATCGAGGAGGTGGCTGAGCGCAGCTGGCCGGCGCTCGAACGCGCTCAGGCCGAGGATGCCTTGGAGCGTCAACGGCTGTTGTACGAAGGCGTTCTGACCACGACACCTGATCTGGCTTACATCTTCGACCTCGATCATCGCTTCATCTATGCCAACGAGGGGCTTTTGACGATGTGGGGCAAGACGTGGGACGAAGCCATTGGCAGAAACTGTCTGGAACTGGGTTACGAGCCGTGGCATGCCGAGATGCACGACCGTGAGATCGAGCAGGTCGTGGCAACCAAACAACCGATCCGCGGCGAGGTGCCGTTTACCGGAACATTCGGCCGGCGGATCTACGATTACATCCTTACGCCCGTGCTGGACGCGCGAGGCGAGGTGATCGCCATTGCCGGCACCACGCGGGACGTTACGGACATCAACCAGGCCAAAGAGGACCTACGCGAGAGCGAGGCGCGCTTCCGCTCCCTGGCCGACAGTTCGCCGGTGCTCATGTGGCGGACCGATCACACCGGCGCCGTGTTCGTCAATCGGCATTACCTGGAGTACTTCGGCCAGCCGTTCGAAGCGATCGCGGGGATGGGATGGGCGAAGTTCCTGCATCCTGACGATGCCGATGCGTACATCGCCACTTACCGCGACGCATGGGAGCGGCAGGAGAGCTTCGAGTCTCAATGCCGGTTTCGCAGGCATGATGGTGAATATCGCTGGCTGCACAACGTCGGCTCGCCGCATCGCGCTCCGGACGGATCGTTCCTCGGCCTCGTTGGGGGCTCGACCGACGTAACCGAGCGCAGACTGGCCGAGGAAGACGCCCGCCGTGCCCGCGAGTATGCCGAGGCTACCTTGCGCTCGAGTTCCGTGCCGCTGTTGGTGCTGGAGAGCGATCTTCGCGTGGTCACGGGCAACGAGGCTTTTTACCGGCGATTCGCGGTCACGCACGAAGAGACCGAGGGCCGGCTGGTTTACGACCTCGGCAACGGCCAGTGGAACATCCCGAAACTGCGCGAACTGCTCGAAGACATTCTTCCGCACGAATCGTGGTTTGAGCACTTCGAGGTCGAGCATGAGTTCGAATCGATCGGCCGTAAGGTAATGCTGCTCAACGCCCGCCGGATGGAAGTGGTCAAAGGCGGCCCCGAACGCATCATCCTCGTCATCGAGGACATTACGACGCGCAAGCGGGCTGAGGAAGGTATGGCGAGGCTTGCGGCGATCGTTGAGGCATCAGACGATGCGATCATCAGCAAGGACCTTGACGGCATTATCAGGACCTGGAACACAGGGGCCGAGAAGATATTCGGCTACACGGCGGCCGAAGCCGTCGGCCGGCCGGTCACGCTGCTTATGCCGCCTGACCGGCTCGACGAAGAGCCGTATATCCTCGAACGCATCCGGCACGGCGAAACTGTCGTCCATTATGAGACCGTCAGGCGGCGTAAGGACGGCAGCCAACTGCATGTTTCATTGACCGTTTCGCCTATCCGCGACGAAACGGGAAAGGTTATCGGCGCGTCAAAGGTTGCCCGCGATGTAAGCGAACGGGTCTTGTATGAAGAAGAGCTTCAGCGTGCGCATGACGAGCTCGAGGGCCGCGTCGAACAGCGTACCAGCGAACTATCGATGGCCAATATGGCGCTGACCGCGGAGATCGAGGAACGCAGGGAGCTAGAGAAGATCCGCGCCGACCTTGTCCACAGGATCGTAGGGGCCCAGGAGGACGAACGCAAACGCATCGCCCGCGACCTGCACGACCAATTAGGACAGCGGCTAACGGCACTACGGCTAAAATTAGCCTCGCTCCGCGACAATGTTTCGGATTCGCCGCAAGTGGAAAGCGTGGACCAACTGGTCGAGATCGCCGCCCGCCTTGATTCTGACGTGAGCTTTCTCGCGGCCGAGCTCCGCCCCGCGTCGCTCGACGATTTTGGGCTGCAGGAAGCACTCAGGATGTACGCGTCAGAATGGTCAATTCTCTTCGGCATCCGAGCCGAATTCCATTCGAATGTCGGCCCGAATGCCCGCCTGTCCGAAGACGCCGAGATCCATCTTTACCGCATCGCTCAAGAGGCCTTGAACAATATATCCAAGCACGCAAATGCCAGCGAGGCCACGGTTACTCTTGAAAGATTCAAAAAAGGCGTGGCACTGGTGATCGAGGACAATGGTGTCGGCTTTGATACATCCGCCGAACCTGAAGCCGTTGACGGCCACGGCTATGGCCTAGCGGGAATAGCCGAACGGGCCAAGCTGATCAGGGCCGAATTCGAAGTAGAATCAACTCCCGGCTCCGGTACCGCCATTTATGTACGCATCCCGCGGTGATCGGCCCGTATGGGCGGCTGTCTTAACCTAACGAGTGTGAGCCGACCGGATTCATGTCGAGATATTCGGCAAAATTGATCGACTTGCGGGGACGTTTCCGCGGTCGGGCCGGAAAGTTCACAAGGCTCGCACCGAACACCGCAGGCTCCGAGCCCTCTTCAACTTCGAATTCCTCCGCGTCAAATTCGAACCGGTCCTTTAAGGCGGCCAACGCCCGCGCGGCATTAACGTCGGCCATACGGGCAAGGCTTGCGAAAAGCCGTTCGCTGATCCGGCCGCGAAGCTCTTCAAGGTTTATCCCGGCGGCAAGCGCGAACATGGCATAGCGAAGTTCATCTGCACCAACGCCCGCAAACGCGGAATAATGCTGGCCGGAGAACTGTGCAAATGCAGACCGCGTGGCAACGTCGGCAGCCGCGGCGTCGTCGCCCGCAAGTGCCGCGTCAAACGCGTCACGTGCAAATCCGGCCGCATCCAATACGCTCGCAAACCGCGACGCCGGAACTCTCCACTCCGACGCATTGGCCGAATGCGGGCTAGGGCTTTTGCGCGGCGTCGCAACATCGTTCGAATAGAGAATGCGGATATACGGCCGATTGACGGAATAAAAGCCGATCTCCGCCCGATACGTCGAGTCTGCGTTCACGTCAAACCACCAATTCCCGCTCTCATCCGCCCGATACAGCTCTTCATCGCCGGTGCTCAAGTTGACCAGCTTGAGCACAAGCATATACCCGCCAGGCTGCCCAAGCGCCCGGTTGAGCGTGTGAAACGGGTCCTTTCCGACCGACCAGTAAAAATAAAGCCGGTTCGGCGACTGCATCAGAAGCTGCGCCCGGTTCCGCCTCGAAAGCGGCGGCAGCGACGGGGCCGCCAACGCCAAAAACTCAGGCGACCGCTTTACGGCCGAACGCTCGGCCGCCTCCGCAATTTCCGGCGCGATAAGCGGTGAAAGCTCGGCCGGCATTGGCCGGGCGGGCGAACTTGCGTCGGCCCCCGCCGAAAGCGAAAACTCGACCGATCGTCCGTCAACTTTCTTTGATATCCTTCTTTCAATATTCTCAGCCATAAACACAACTCGCGGTCAAACTCTTTATTATGATAATTTCCGCCGCGTTCCACAACTAGCTCAGGCTTTTTCGCTCCGGCGGCCGGGTTAGTTTGCATTTAGATAGAAAGGCTTTGATACAGTTCGATCCGCTGGCGAACGAGGTCCTCGGGCATGCCTTCGACCTCGATCAATTCCTGTACTGTAAGGTTTTCAACCATAGGCTTTGGGATCAGGGCGCAAACGGCAAATGAATCGGCCTCTATCTCTTTTCGTGTTCTCCGCCCGATGCCGTGAAAATTTGCCGTCACTCCGCGATCAGGGGCATGGATCAAATAATGCGCAAATTCGTGAAACATCACAAATAGCTTTTGCGGCGGCCGCAGCTTGCTGTTGATAGCGATATAATGGCGGCCGAGCATTGAATAATAGAATCCGCTTACGCTCAGCGGCATCTCCTGCACCGTGATCTTGTGTCGGCGGCACAAGCGATAGAAGTCGCTTTCACCTAATGGCCGCTCGTTCCACCGGCATTTTAGATCGACGAATTTCTGAACGGAGAAATGCATATTTTGCGAACGGCCCGAGATGCTGTACGGGCAACAGTGTATCATAGATGATACACGCGCTTCAAAAAAATTTTCCCTATATGTTTCGCAGTGTGCGGTCAAGCACCTTCTTTGCGTCACGCAAAGCGTCAAGCTTTTCTTCGTGCGTAAAGCTCTCCCAGCCGCGGAAGAATACAACGCCGAAATCGGCCGGGTATTCGCGGCCTTCGTAGTGAAACCATTCATTCATCACCCGCTGCGGATCGCCGTAACGAATGATCGCTCCGACCACATCAAAAGCCGGCGGCTCATCGATCGGTCCCAGGTCCTCGGCCACACTGACACCGCGTTCGGCGAGCAGCCGCTGGACGATATTAACGACCCTTTCTTCAAGCAGCCGGTCGAGATCGACAGGCCGTTCGCCCGCAAGGAACATCGGGCCCCGGCCGGTCAGCAGCCAGTTGAGCGAAACACCCGTGTTGTCAGCGATCTTTATCAGCACCTCAGGGGCCGGCATTCGCCCCTGAAAATAGTTTCGGATCGTCGCGTGCGGCACATCAATACGCCGCGCGACCTCGGCCATTGTCGCGTGCTCGAACGCCTGCTTAAGCCTTTCAGTAAATCCTTCGCTCATTTCCTGCTTACAACGATCGTTTTGCCAAAGAATAGCGTCAAACCGGGCCCAACGCAAACAATTCAACCTCTTTGTTGCCTTTGCGTCTTCACCTTCGTGCTCTTTGTGGCGGACGGACCTTCAACCCAAAAGAACACGTAGCGAAGATGCAGCGCGCACACAAGGGGGAAAATCGAACTGATTTTATGGCCAATACACAAACTGCTTGACAGCGAAATGCCCGCACAGGTATATTCTGAAGTTCGGCCTCGCGGCCCGCCCGTGCCCGATCAACCGGTCAAACTGGGCGCGTTTCCAAATTCAAGCCACCCTAGCTCAGTTGGTAGAGCATTCGATTCGTAATCGAAAGGTCGTCGGTTCAAATCCGACGGGTGGCTCCATGTCTTCCTGTTCCGGCCCGCTTTTTCTGGCGGGCTTTATTAATTTTCGATCGGACTTAATGGCAAGTGATAGGTTTAGCAATTGAGGCGGGGCTCACGCTATACTCAAACAGGGCGAAAGGTCGGTGACGGGCGAAGAGCGGGTTGCGTATGGATATTTTTGCGATCGCATTTCTACTTGCTGTTGGGTTCGGGCTTGGGTTGACGCATGCGGTCGAGGCTGATCATTTGGCGGCGGTTTCGACGATCGTCAGCGACCGAAAGAATCCATGGAGTGCGGCATTGGTCGGCGGGCTTTGGGGCGTGGGACACACGGTCTCGCTTTTCGTTGCCGGTATGGCGGTGATCTTTTTTCGCATAAATATCAGCGAGCGAACGGCGCAGTTTCTGGAGTTCTGCGTCGGGCTTATGCTGATCGGGCTAGGCATCGACGCATTTAGAAAATTGCTCCGCGGACGGCAGCTGCATTCGCATTCGCATAGTCACGGCGCGATCGTTCACGCACACCCTCACATCCATGATGAAGCAAGCTCTCACGCTTCCGCGGAAAGTAATGCCGCCGTCACGCATCATGGGTTGAACCTCGGCCCGCGGCCTCTGATCGTGGGTATGATACACGGGCTTGCCGGCAGCGGGGCATTGATGCTGCTGGTGCTTGCGACCATTCCTTCCGTTCCGGCGGCTTTGGCGTATATTCTCATCTTCGGGATCGGTTCGATCGGCGGAATGATGCTGATGAGCCTGCTGATCGGCGTTCCGCTTCAGTCGATCGCAAAGCGCTCTCTTCGCGGTGAGATGA
>JADLDC010000353.1 GCA_020846885.1 Acidobacteriota bacterium
TGTCCCGCGAATCGAGCGCTGTTCTGACGCCCGCGCTAACGAACACGATCAGCGCAAAGGTTAGCAACAAACCCCCAAAAAGTCCAAGTTCCTCAGCCAACGCGGCGAAAACATAGTCCGAGTCGGCAACGGGTATCAACTCAGGATACCCAAGCCCCAACCCGCGTCCGGTCGTTCCGCCGGAAGCGAGCCCGAACGTCGCCTGGGCGGGCTGGAAGGCGAGGATATCGAACCACGCATCAACGTTAATGGTGCGCCGCAGGTTTGGATCTTCTTCAAGCATCTGCGGAAGGTTCGGGTCCTTTTCTACCAGTTTCTTGTAATAGTTATCGTAGTCTTCCTTCCACCAGGCCGTTTCGGGCGACGGCGGGGTAAATCCATCCAGCCACAGATGAAAACGCTGCTGAATCCGGTTTGGGAGCACCGATCGGACGGGTGTAGCGACTGTCGGCAGCAGCGGGATCTTTGCCTGAGTATCGTCAGGCAGGGCACCCACGACCAGTATGCCGATCACCAACGCGACGCTTCCCACCAGAACAAAACGCTGCATGAACCGCCGGACCGCTATCAGATAAAGCGTTGCGTAAACCCCGCTGAACACCATCATTTGCCCAAAATCTTTCAGTACAAAGAATGGAACAAACGGCAGGATGGCCATAAAGACAAGGGGAATTACATCCTTGGCCCGCGGCAAACCCCAATATGTCCGGGCCAGATTCTTGTACAGGATCGACAATATCGCGGCAAAACCGATCAGGAACGGGATCTTTGCGGGTTCCCACGGCGTCATGTTGCCGATAGATTTACCGGCGCGCGATGTAATGGCCGCAAGGATAAGTGGGCCAAGCGTGAGCAGCACGATCAAAAATCCGTTTTTCTGCAGAAACTCAAGGACACGCTCGTTGCGAAAGGCGATCAGGACGAACACAAGCCCGCAAACTCCGAGCAGCGGGTTGATCGTACGGCCGGAGAACAGAACACCGGCCAATGTGTCCGGCGAGGGCCGCGGCGTTTCCGCGGACAGGTCGACCGGTGACGGCGGCGTCGGCGGAAGGCCCATCATCTGCTTTTTCTCGGCTGAGTAATTTTCTTGAATGTAGTGAAGCTGAAGCGTTTTTATCTTCTGCTGCCGGGCCTCGGCCTTGTCCTTTCGCGAAACATATTCGGGGTCGCTAAAGAGACGATACTGAATTGTCAGGCCGATCGAGAATAAAAGAACGGCGGTCGTATAAACTGTCCAGCTTCCCTGAAACTTAAGGATCTTCTTTAAGATGATCGGCAGAACCGCAAGAAAAGAAAGGAGGCCAACGTTGCGAACCGCCGTGTACCAAGACGTCTCATAACCGCGGATAAGGCCGCCGTAATAGATGGCGTAGTGAGCTATCGCCGCCAACAAAACGATCAGCGCCAGGATGAAAAAATGTGATGATGTTCTGTTCTTCACAAAATTACGACAGGCCCTATGCCGGCCGGTAAAGGTTGATGTTCAGCCGAACTTATCGACGGCGTTTTGGCACTGCCGCAGGTGCCTTTGGCTTATACCTTTCGCCAAGCAGCCCCAGGTCTCTTGCCTTCAAAATGACATCCGCCGCTATCGGGGCGGCCGTAGTTCCGCCGTAACCTGACCCAATGTCCTCGATAACGACCGCGATCGCCAGCGTCGGGCTCTCAAGCGGAGCAATGCTTATGAACCAGCCGTCCGTGCGTCGGCGGAACACAGGTTCCTGATACGTGATCCATTCGCCGGCCTCGTTCTTTTTCCGTTTGGCGACGGTGATGCGCTTGCCGTTCTTGTCATATGCGGGGACACCGTCTTTCTCGGCCGTGCCTGTTTTACCGCCAGTTTCTATGCCGGTTCCCGCGAGTTTTGCCTTGACGCGCGTGCCCGTTCCTCCCGATTCCTCGGTCACCGTTGACATAATTTCTCGCACGACCGCCGCCTGCTGTGGTGTCAGGGCCTGCGAGAACATTTGCGGCTGAAGATCAGCCTCGATCTTTGGCTTCATCAATTTGCCTTGAAGATTTGCCGGAGCCGAGGCGATAAGAGCCATCTGGAACGGTGTCATCTGGCCCGCATAGCCCTGGCCCATGCCGATCTGGCCAAAGTCAAAAAGTGTCAGCTCTTTGCCCGTAACAATGGTGGAACGCGCCGGTGCAATGGCATTGGCAATGCGCCGGTTCGATGTGTTCCAGATGTCGGCAAAAAAGCCTTGCTGCAAGGCTTCTTCAGGTGTTTCGGTAGGGGTTATTCCGAAGATCCGGGCGGTTTCGGCCATCCGATCGCGGCCAAGAGCGTTGGCGAGCTGGGCAAAATACTGGTTGCTTGAAACCTTGTAGGCCTCGCGGATCGGGATATTTTCGGCACACGCATGGCAGCTGCCGCCGGCATCGCAGATCGGTTTAGACCCGCGGAACGGCGTATAGCACGGCGGTACGGCGTCTGCGGGACGACCGGGAAATGTCAGGTCGGACCGGCCGGCACGGAACGCCGAGATCATCGTGAAGGTCTTGAACGTGGATCCGGGAATGTAAAACTCCCGTGTTGCACGGTTAAGGAGAGGCTTGTGTTCCTTGTCCGCCTCTAACTTAAGATACCCGTCGAGCGTTTCTGCGTCTGACAATTTGTAGGACGGATTGGAGTACATCGCAAGGACATCACCGGTCTGCGGATTCAACACGACGATCCCGCCCTGTTTTCCTTCAAGCTGCTTGGCAACAAATGCCTGTAAGTCACGGTCAATAGTGATCCTTACATCTCTTTGCTCCGGCTCCGGCTTTTTGTACTTCGTTAATATCTCCCAAGCTTCGGGCATCGGGGTTGCTTCGCGGTCGTATAAGGTACGTTCCAGTCCGGGAGTGCCGCGTTCAGTGCCGAGAAAGTGTGCCATCTCGGTCTCAAGCGCATAGGTCCTGTCAACCTCGCCTTTCGAGTTTATCTTGTAATACGCCAGTGCTGCCCCAAGTTTGCCCGTTCGGTCAAGCATCCAGCCCCTCAGGTCCGCAGCCGACGTCCGCCGTGTTCGCAGGTCCTTATAAGCCAATGCTTGGAACTGTTCGTTCGAATCGTCCGCGAAATATGTCCAGTAAACCTGGAATCCAAAAACGCTAAACGCAAGCAGGATAAAGACAAACTGCCATACGCGGATGCTTCGGTTCGCGATCGTCTGTGTAAGCCTGCGTGCCACCTCGCGCGGAAGGTCACGCTCAAACAGAAATTTGGGCCGGCTGAA
>JADLDC010000354.1 GCA_020846885.1 Acidobacteriota bacterium
GAAAATTGAATACGGCATTAGAACGGTGAATACCTTCGAGCGAAAATTTGCGGATCAGTTCGTTTAGTGAATAGATCTCTCGTTCCTCGCTGGCCGACCAGCCTAACAGTGCAAGGAAATTGCGGAAGGCCGCAGCGATGAAGCCTGCGTCGCGGTAGGTTGTCATTGAGACGACCTCGCCGTGCTTACGTTTTGAGAGCTTGCCCTTGTTCGGGGCCATTATCAGAGGAAGATGTGCGAAAACAGGCGGCGTTCTGCCGAGGGCCTCGTAGATCAGTATCTGCTTGTGCGTGTTCGTCAGGTGGTCTTGGCCGCGGATAACGTGCGTGATCTCCATCTCAATGTCATCGCACACAACGGCAAGGTTATATAGCGGATGTCCGTCCGAGCGGAGCAGGACCAGATCCTCCGTTTCCGAATATTCACGCTCCTGCAGGCCATAAACCTTGTCATCAAAGGACGTTTTGCCGGATTCGGCAACCTTTAGTCTGATCGCGAAGGCCTCGCCGCCAGCCGCGCGTGCTTCACTCTCGTTGGCCGGAAGATCGCGGTACGGGTTATCCCGCATGTTCTTTTCGCCGCCCTGCGCGCGGGCACGTTCCTTGATCGCCTCTTTTACACTTCCATCGACCGGAGCTTCCTTAGGAGTGAAATCGCGATATGCCTTGCCCTCGGCCAGCAGCTGGTTTGCCGCCGCACGATGTTTTTCGGCGTTGTTCGACTGGAAAACGATCTCTTCGTCAGGTGCAAATCCCAGCCATTTCAGGCCCTCGAGTATCGACCGCGTTGATTCTTCGGTCGAACGGGCAAGATCCGTGTCCTCGATCCTTAGCAGAAACTTCCCGCCCGTATGGCGGGCATACAAAAAATTGAATAAAGCGGTCCGGGCCGAACCGATATGCAGATAACCAGTCGGGCTGGGAGCAAAACGTACTCTTACAGTCATAAGGAGAGATTTTCCCCCGAATCACTTCAGAACGCAATGCTCAGCGAAAAAGCCCTTCACCGAAGGGCGTGCCAAAAAATTCAGATCGCTGCGGACTTCCTGGGCCTCTCAATTGCCCGCTTTGTCCGTTCGGGCTGATACCCAAGAGCTTAGACACCGCCTTTCCACACAGGGATCTTTACGAAGCTGTCGTTGTACCATTTTACACGCAAAGGTTCGCCAGCGTCCTGAATTGTTTCATCGCTTACGTCTTTACCGGTGCCGTAATTTATCTGCGAGAACGGGTTTTTATTGACACTGATCTTGACGAGCAATCGACTGCCCTTTTGCAATTGCTTACTTACCAAATGGGTGTTCGAAAATGGGATCGATTCGATCTTGTTGGGAGTCAGCAATTGTCGCGTTGTGATGTCACGTGCGTAGCTCGCTCGGCCGATGATGTAGGATAAATGAAAATATTGTCCGTCGGGCATTACTTCATAGAGCGTAACTCCAAAGTCGAAATCCCGTTTGTTTATGCTTGCCCGGATAGTTCCGAGAAATGATCCATTGACCTGGATCGGTTCGTCTAGAGGCTTGCTTAAAAAGGAAAATCCATCTGTCATATCGATCTCTTTCAGAATTATCGGGCTGGGATAGTATTCGAAATTGTTGACCACAATTCGATCCTTAAAATCTACCTCCTGCAACAGAAAATCTTTCGTCGCGGGCCTTCTTGAACTCAGCAGGTGCGGGTTTTCTGAATTATTGTTCGTCAAATATAACGTCAGCGATCCGTTGCTCATTTTCGCTATAGACGGAGCGCTGCGCCATTCATCCGCTCCCATCACCTGATAGTTGATCTTGTCTTTCAAGATAGACGGCTTTGGCCCTTTCCGCAGAATGTAGTCGAACCAATCATAGGTTATTTTTCTTGTATCTATCAGAGCTTTCGCATCGACCTTATATCCGTTCAAAACCGCCTCACCTTTTCTTTGGGCGCCAAAATGGCTGTACGGCCCTATTATCAGATAGTGTTCGGCCCTGGGGTTATACTTGTAATGTTCACGCAGATAATAAAGGCTTGAGTTCTGCGAATCGTTGTAATACCCGTCGATGGTCAAGACTGGAATATCTATTTGGGCGAATTCGCGTTCGTACGGGGCCATTTTCTGCCAGTAGGCGTCAAATGACGGGTGGGCAATCCAGCGGTGAAACCATTTGTTCGGCGTGCCGTCGATCTTGTCGAGATCTTTGTACGCGGCGCCGGCGTTCCACCAATCGAGCTGCATCTTTCGGAAGCGGGCCCGGTCATTGCCGGCGGTATTGTCCAGATATTTATTATTGCCGACGTAAAATGCCCACTCGTAATTTGGATTGATAAAGACATTGTTTTCCATTGGCAGGCCCATTCCCGGCCGGTTGGCGACATAGGGAACGATCGTCTTTAACGCCGGGTGCAGCTTCTTGGCCGCCGCCCATTGCGTAAAGCCGTTGTAACTGCCGCCGTACATTGCCACCTGGCCGTTGCACCAGGTTTGCCGGCTGATCCAGTCGATCACATCATAGCCATCATTGGCTTCCGTCTCGTAAGGCAATATCTCGTTTGGACTGTATCGTTTACCTCTGGTGTAGGCGATAACCCCAACGTAGCCGTGATCGGCCGATTCCTTCAAACTCTCGATATCGCTGTCGCGGACGTAGATCGTAGATTGCAAGATCACCGGAAGCGGCACAGAACTGCCTTTCTTGCGAACGACAATTGCCGAAATGTTCGCTCCATCCCTTGTCTTGATCAGACCCTTGTCTTGATCAGAACTTTGTCTTTTATCTCGTAAATGCCGTCGGTTTGTTGCGCCGAAAAACTGAAGGCCGCAAGAAAGATCACCCCAAGGCAAAGAAGTATTTTCATATGGTTAACGGTACGAGTAACTTACCGTAAGAATGAAGACACCGCCGAGGGTTTCTATATGACGAAAAGTGGCCATAGGGCTTGCTTGCCCGAAAAAGCAAAAGCTACCGAAAATTTTCGATAGCTTTATTGATCTTGTTCAAAACCCAATAATACTGGGTTAAGATGGCGGAGACGACAGGATTCGAACCTGTGAAGGGCTTTTGACCCTTAACGATTTAGCAAACCGCCGCTTTCAGCCGCTCAGCCACGTCTCCGTTAAAATTTACACTCCCAAATAACCTCAACGGCCTTTCAGAGTGAGTTTTTATTCTAGCCTAAGGGCAAACTTTGTCAAGGTCAGGGCATCGAACTTGATAAATCCGTGCATACTTAGGAGCTTGACAGGCTTGTACAATATCAGGAAAATAGTTAGGTTGTACGGAATATCCTCAGAGTTGTTGAGGATATCGGGGTCTCTCCTTTTGAACGCACGCATTTTATAATGATCGTCGCCGCAATCAGGAAAACTTCAATAGCA
>JADLDC010000355.1 GCA_020846885.1 Acidobacteriota bacterium
ACCGGAGGTTCTTCATATACTTGTTGGACACATCGCGAATATCCTCGGGCCTGACCGAGCGAACTCCGTTCATGAACAGAAAGGCATTTCGCCATCCGCCGCCGATGAGTTCGTACTGGGCAAGTTCACCGGCCTGTGCGCCGCTGGTTTCCTGGCCGATGTAGTGCCGGGTAAGAAAGAAGGATGAGATCTGGTCGATCACATCAGGCCGCAGGGTATTTTCCTGGAGCAGCTTGATCTGCTCGCGCATTACGGCGATCGCTTTATTCGGGTCGGTGGTCGATACCGAGATACTGGCCGTGTTTGCGGCAAAGCTGTCCATTTCAGCATCCGGTGCGTATGAAAGCTGTAATTGCTGGCGGACCGTCTGGTAAACAAGGGTTTGCAGGATCGAAATAGCAACCCGCATGGCGTAGTAATCTTTAGTTCCGGGCGGCGGTGCGGCAAATGAACCTTTAATGTAGTTTGTCGGCAGGCTTCGCTGGATGGTGTCCAAGGTGCCTTTGGAAAAATCAAGCGGCGGATATGCTGCCTCTTTGTACGAGCCTCGAGGCAATTTGCCAAACGTTGCGGCCACCTTCGATCTCAGGGCCTCACGATCAATATCTCCAACGACAACCAGCAGCAGCCGCGAGGTTTCCATGATCTTTTTGTGATAGGCGCGAATATCATTGGCCGTGATCGCTCCAATTGTTGCAACCGTACCGTTCACATCGTTCGCGTATGGATGGCCAGCGTATATCGCCCGGGCGTCCAGAGTTTCGAGAGCGCCTTCCGGAAGCGTGCTTCGTTCGCGAAGGCCGGTCAGCATCTGCTCGCGAACGCGGTTGATGTCTGCTTCAGCAAACGCCGGATTTAATACGACATCTGAGAAAATGTTCCAGAAACGGTCAAAGTTGTCGCGGGTCGTGCCGAGGCTGATCGCACTATAGTCGTTATTTGACCCTGCCCCGATCTCGCTTCCCATTCCGGCAAGCTCGCGGCGGACGGTTTGCCGCGGAAAATTCTTTCCCGCCTCGATCGCGGCCGCAAGTGTCAAGGCCTCGATGCCAGCGTTCTTTTCGTTGATATTACGGGCCCCGCCGCGGACGAACACGCCGCCGGCGACCGTTGGCGAACCGGGCCGGCGTTTTAGTATCACTTTCAGGCCGTTGACATCAAACTCGCTGACCAGCCCGGCCTGGGCGGCAAGATCATCCGATCTTGCGTCCTGAGCATAGGCGGCGGCCGATGCAATGAACAACGAAAGAATTACGAGAGTGAGAAATTTGTGTTTCAACGTCATTTTGCACCTCCGATGAGGTCTTTTTCCGTCAGGCCGGACGCCTTTTTGCCTTCCGCCGATACCATCGCGACCGCGATATGGTTTTTGTCCTGAACATAAGTTTTTATGTACCGGTCAATATCGGCGCGGGTTACGGCTCGAAGTTTTGAATGATAGCCGCGGAAATAGTCGATTCCCGTCGAAGACCACCAAAAGCCGAGCGTGTGAGCGTACTCGCTTAGTTTTTCACGCTCGAACAGGTCCCTGGTCTCGAGGATAGTTTTGGCACTTTCGAGTTCGGCGTCGGTGAAATAGGTCGGGTCCGTGAAGTGTGCGACCTCGCCGTAAGCAGCTTTTAACGCCGCCTTTCCTTTTGCCGGTGTGCTTGTCAGCACAAGGTTGATCGGCCCGACATTGCGCTGCGTGTAGTAGCCGAAGTTCGCACCCGAGGCGAGCCCTGAATCGACCAGATTTCGCTGGAACCGCGAATCGGGTTGTGAAATTATGTAGGAAAAAACATCCGCCGCATAGGTAGCGGCATCGTCCTTGCCGATGGACGGGCCTTGCCAGCCGAGCATTACAAACAGGTTCTCTTCACCTGATTCGGCGGTCACTTCCTCTTTGCTTCGCTCCAGGATCACGCCTTCACTTTTTTCAAGCGGCGGATGCTCGACCAGCGGAAACTCCTTGAACGGATCGACGGGGCGGCGTTCCCAGCTTCCCATTATTTGTTCGGCAAGTTTGAATACCTCGTCCGGTTTTGCATCGCCCGTAACGATCAGAGCGGCGTTGTTCGGAACATAGTAACGCGATTGGATCAGCTTCATCTTTTCGATGGTCGCTGAGCCGACCGATTCCCGCGTGCCCTGCGGGTCTTTGCGCGTCGGATATTTATAGAACAATTTCTGCTTCATCACGCGGTCGAGCAGGCCGAACGGGTTTGCTTCGAGCCGGTCGATCTCGCCAATGACCACCTTTTTTTCATTCTCGAATTCGTCTTCATCAAAGACCGGATAGCGGATCGCATCGTTGATATTGTGGATGGCGGAGGCGAGGTAGTCGCGGGTGGTCGTGAAGTAGTAATTTACGATCTCCTCACGCGTTGAGCCGTTCGAGATACTTAATTTGTTGCTGTCTTTAAGGTACGAGACATCGCCGATGCGCGAGCTTAATTCTCTTGCCCGCGAACAGATCGGCGGCACCGAAAAACGGCTTGTCTGCGAAGCACATTCTCGGACCGCCGATGCAAAATTCGGCTTGAAGAACATGTGTTCATAAAGGTGCGAAAGCCCGTGCAGTTCTGGCGGTTCAGTGAACGAGCCATTGCGAACTGCCAATTCGACCGTAACTATCGGAACGGAAGGATCCTGCAGAACAATGACCTCAAGGCCGTTGGGCAGTGTCGTGTTAACGAACGGAACAACATAATCCTGCTTTTTCTCGGACGGCTTGACCGCGGCCGCTGAATTGTTAGGTGCCGGCGTCGCCTTCGCCTGCGCAAAAACGCCGTTCGAAACCAGCGAAAGGATAAGGAGAAAGGTAAATAAACTATATTTCACGTAAAACTCCGTGCTTCGACAAAATTTCTGAGCTGGTCCGCTCTTGCCCGGAACGCGGGCCAAAGTGTTTAATCTACCATAAGGAGATCAAACTAATGGAACGAGATAATTTGATGCACGGAGCGCGTGCCGCGTTGAACAATATCCCTGAAATGCGCGAATGGGCGGAAAAGTACTTAAAGACGAAAGAGCGCGGTGAGAAGCCCGAAATGACCGACGAAGAGTTCGAAAAGTATTGGCGTTACCACAAACCGGAGATAATGCACGCCGGCGCGGCCGAGGCCGCACAGGCGTATAAAC
>JADLDC010000356.1 GCA_020846885.1 Acidobacteriota bacterium
AGCGACTACGCTTCCCGGAGAAACTTAAGGAGGTCAAACTACCGAATAACCCCCTTTAAAAACGGATCTACAAACACCGACAAACAAGGATGCTAAACCCTATTTCCACAACTTTTGACACAGACTCCATAAATCACGCAACTCCAACTTCGGATCTTATTCCACTTCAGCAACTCCCAAAATTTTCACGCGAAAAGCGTTGTACGATGTTTCGTCAACTCGTGCGTGAATAATAAATGTTTTCTCACAAGAAGGACACTTTGCCGGTTCAGAGAAAGTGTGTAATTTGTCGCCAAAAAGTTCACCAGTCTGTTCAGCAATATCCGCGTCCAAGTCAACTTTATGATCTTCCTCACGCACAATCCAACTGAAATCAACTTCTGCGGTTCTGCTGCAAGACGGACAACGAAATGAATAAGTCGTGTTTTCTAAAACTCGCAAATCTGCGCCCGAAAAATTTACAGACGGAAAACTTAAAAGTTTCAACATAGCCTTTTATCCCACAACCTTGCATCACACGAAGCGGCGCAACTACTTATTAACACCGAACACCATTGATAATACGCGCAAAATTGGGGATTATCGACGGACTTTCTGTTGTTAACTCGTCAGTATCTTAACAACAAATTCAGATAATGTTCGAAATTCTGGCGCATTTCGTCGATCGAATCTCCGCCGAATTTTTCGCGGAAGGAGTTGGCGAGGACGATGGCGAGCATTGCTTCGCCGATGACGCCGGCGGCGGGGACGGCGGTTACGTCGGAGCGTTCAAAGGCGGCGGGGCTGTCTTCTTTTGTGTCGATATCGACGGAGTGGAGCGATTTCTTTAATGTCGATATCGGTTTGAGATAGCCGCGGACGCGGAGTTCTTCGCCGTTAGTAATACCGCCCTCAAGGCCGCCGGCACGGTTGGTCTTGCGGAAAAAACCAGTCGCGTTGCTGACCACCCCGTCGGCCGGAGCGGCCGCTACCCCTCCTAAGGCAGGAGGGGAGCTAAAGAATATCTCGTCGTGGACCTGCGAACCGGGCCGGCCGGCGTTGGCTACGCCTTCGCCGAGTTCGACGGCTTTGACGGCGTGGATGGACATGATCGCGCGGGCGATGCGTCCGTCGAGTTTATCTTCCCACGACGTGTGCGAGCCGAGGCCGACGGGCAGGTTTTTTGCCACGACCTCGAATATTCCGCCGAGCGTGTCGCCTTTTTCTTTCGCGTCGTCGATGTGGGCCATCATCGCGGCCTCGACGTCTTTGTCGGCGCACATCAACGCGGCATCTTTCGATATCGAACTGATCGCGTCCCAATCGGCATCGATCGGCGTTTCTGGAACGGCACCAAGTTTTGCGACGTGGCTTTTTATATCGACGCCGAAAGCGGCGAGAAGCTGCCGGGCAACGGCACCGGCCGCGACGCGGGCCGCGGTTTCACGGGCGGAAGCGCGTTCGAGAATGTCGCGCAGGTCGCGTGTTTGATATTTTTGCCCGCCGGCAAGATCCGCATGGCCGGGACGCGGACGTTTTACGATACGCGGATTCTTTGGCTGGGTCTCGATCTCTTCCGCAGACATTATCTCGGTCCAATGCACAAAATCGCGGTTCTCGATCATCAACGCGATCGGCGAGCCGAGCGCTTTTCCGTGCCGAACGCCGGAAAGTATCTTGACCGTGTCCGTTTCGATCTTCATCCGCCCGCCGCGTCCATAGCCCTGCTGCCGCCGCCAGAGTTCGTGGTCGATCGCGGCCTTATCGATCGGCAATCCGGCGGGAACACCTTCGATGATGGTTACAAGTGCAGGGCCGTGCGATTCGCCGGCGGTTGTGAATTTAAAGTTCATACGGTGCATTTACCACAGAGACACAGAGACACAGAGTAAAATCCTGGCGCCGCAGACCTAGGTTTCCAGTCTCTGTGTCTCTGTGCCTCTGTGGTCAATTTTTCCCGATCGACTTCTAAAGACGATCAATCCGATACTTGTCAATATCAACAGTCCTCCCGCGATCGTTTGCGGCGGGAGTGTTTCACCCAACACGAGATTGCCGACCACGACAGCGATCAGTGGCGTGACCAGCGAGATCATCATTGCCTTGGTCGATTCGATTCTACTCAAAAGCCAATAATAAAGCCAAAAAGCCGCTATCGTGCCTGCGATCGCCAGGTATAGGACACAGGCGAGGGCACGCAAGTTCCAGTTGAACGAAAGCGGATTTCCCTCGGCGGCCAACGCGTAAATAATGATCAGCGGCAGGCCGCAGACCATTTGCGACCACAGGAGTGCGGCCGGATGGATCGAGCCTCCCTTGGCTTTTACAAGAATGGACGATTGGGCGGCCGCATAGGCACCAACGACGATAGCGACGGAACCGGCGAAGGCAGACCAGTCCTCGAGCTTTAGCTGTTCAAGAAAGATCACGGCAACGCCGGCGACGCCGGTGCAGACAGCCACGATCTTAAGCCGCGTGATCCGCTCGGCCGGTAGAAATATCCATGCCAGCAACAGTCCAAAAACCGGGATCGACGCCTGAAGAACGGCAGCCAGCCCCGACGAGATGTATTGCTCGCTCCAGAATACGGCACTGTAGTTTATCGAAAATTGCAGAACGCCCGTCAAAGCGACGAGGCGCCATTCCGCTACCGACCGTGGCAGCGGAAGCGTTCCGCGGATGACAAGCGGAATAAGTAGAAGAACCGCAAGCGAGAAGCGGGCGGCGGAAAAGGTGATCGGCGGCAGATCGGCCAGGCCAACTTTGATGAAGATCCAGGTGGTGCCCCACAAAAGGCAAAGGATCAGCCAAACAAGGATCGTCATAAAAATTTCAGCATGGGCGTCGGCCTGCGGATCTGCTTCAAGACAACTTAAAATGCAAGTTTCCGCAGGCCACGGCCTTAGATCGACAGCCTTGCCGCATGCCTAATTCCTTTCGTAAAAGCTGAGGCTTGAATCGCCCTGTTTCAATATCCGCCAGCGTCGAAGCAAGCCGACGGCATCGGGCATGGCTGATTTTGCGTGATGCTCGACGATCAGAATTCCGTCCGGGTTCAATAACTTCCCGTCTTCAGCGCCGAACTCATAGAGGACCGTCGAATAGTCAATATCATAAGGCGGGTCAAAATAAACTATATCCCATCCGGTTGCGTGCTGTCTTGCTGCAAAAGTTTCCGCCGGCAGACAAACGATCTCTGTCTCATCTTCCGGTACGCCGAGGTGGTCCAGATTGTCCTCGATCAGCGCACACGAACGCCGCGATATATCAACGAACGTCGTAAAAGCCGCTCCGCGTGAAAGGGCTTCGATACCTATTGCACCGGTCCCGGCGCAGAGGTCCAGAAAGCGCGTCGCTTCATCTATCCGCGGCGCAATAACATTGAACAGTGTCTCTCGCAGTCGGTCGGATGTCGGCCGCGTCCGCGTGTCCGCCGGGCTTTTTAGAGACCGTCCACGATATTGTCCAGCGATCACGCGCATAGGTCGATTCTCAAAAAAAAACGGCTGAGGCAGAACGGGCCGAACGAAGAGATACCTATTCATCATTCCGATTCCTCCCATTCCTCTGCTTCGGTGGCACCATCCGCTGAACCACGGAAAAAGAGGAACAAGAGGACGAACCGGCTTACCCGACGGAGCACAGTTAGATTATATTATGGCCATTGCGTGCACAACCAGGTTGCGATCACCCGATCCCGGCCAGTCTGTATTTCGGGTCGTCTTTGACCTGATCGATCAGCCGAGAGGTTTCTTTTGTGAGGCGTTTTTCGGTCAGGAAATACTCAGCTTCTTTCCGTGCTTCTTCAAGTGTTTTTATATCGCGGATAATGTTCGCGATCTTGAACTGCTGTATACCAGATTGCCGTGTGCCGAACAGTTCTCCTTGCCCGCGAATTTCGAGGTCTTTCTCCGCGATGCGGAAACCGTCGCTCGTTTCTTCCATTATCCCGAGCCGCTGTTTTGCGACCAGCGTTTTTTTGTCGCCGGTCAGCAGGACGCAATAGCTTTGATCCGCGCCGCGACCAACGCGGCCGCGAAGCTGATGCAATTGCGAAAGGCCAAATCGTTCGGCGTGCTCGATCACCATGAGCGATGCGTTCGGCACATCAACGCCAACCTCGATGACCGTGGTCGAAACGAGAATATTTAATTCGCCCGAAACAAAACGCCGCATGATCTCGTCCTTTTCGGCGCTTTTCATTTTGCCGTGAAGCAGCCCAACGTTTCGACGGGGAAAGACCTTATCGCGAAGTTCTTCGAACATTTTGGTCGCCGCTTTCAGATCGACCTTTTCGGATTCTTCGATCAGCGGATACACGACATAAGCCTGGCGGCCGAGCCCGATCTCGCGTTCGATACCTTTGTAAACACTACTCCGCTGGTCTTCGCCGAGGACAACGGTCTTGACCGGTGTCCGGCCGGGCGGCAGTTCGTCGATGATCGAGACGTCGAGGTCACCGTAAACCGTCATCGCAAGCGAACGGGGAATTGGGGTTGCCGTCATCACCAATACATCCGGATTTAGCCCAAGATCACGCAGCATTGACCGCTGAAGCACACCGAACCGATGCTGTTCATCGACGACGGCGAGAGCAAGATCTTCAAAGCGAATGCCTTCCTGAATGATCGCGTGCGTGCCGACGATCATTTGCGATTCGCCGGATGCAATTGTCGCTGAAACGTTTCGTTTTTCCGCCGCCTTGAGGCTGCCGGTCAGGAGCGTCACATTGTAGCCGGTCCCTTCAAAAATTCGCTTTGCGTTTCGAAAGTGCTGTTCGGCAAGAATCTCGGTCGGTGCCATCAGGGCGGTTTGATATCCATTTTCCATTGCCGCGAACATTGCGAGGAAAGCCACTATCGTCTTTCCGCTGCCGACATCGCCCTGAAGAAGCCGGTTCATCGGCTGGTCGGATGTCATGTCGTCCAGGATACTGCGGATAACACGCCTTTGTGCCTCGGTCAGCCTGAAGGGCAGCAAGGCTTTTACCCGGTCCAGAAACGTGTTGGAGAGTTCGATCACGGCCCTTTTCTTCTCTTTCTTGCGTGTGCCCCGCTGCAACTGAAGGGCAAGCGAGAGCCAGAAGAATTCGTCAAATATCAAACGCCGCTGCGCCGGGCTGATGAATCGCTCGTAATCGGACACGGGTACACCAGGCGGAGGAAAATGGACGTCGATCAATGCCTGCGGACGCGGGATCAGATCATGGCGTTTTATTGTCTCGGCGGGCAGCGATTCAGTGAATGCGGTCTGGTCTAAATGTTGGAGAACGTCAAATATTATCTCGCGGAGCCGCTTTGTTCTGAACGGGCCGAGCTTCCTGTAGATAGGTACCGCACGGCCGGTGTGAATATTTGCGAATTCAGGCGAGCCAGTGCCTTCGAGCAGATCGTCACTCTCATCCTCGCCTTCGGCCGCTGACTCGAACTCAAGGGTTTCCGCATCAACTGGCGGCAGCATCTCGAGTTCGTCCGGCTTACCTAGTTTCAGTCCAAAAGTGTTTCGGCGGGCGTCCCATTCCCATCTGCCAAAGGCGACAAATCGAGTGCCTCGGCTGAATCGTTCATTGTAATAGTTGATTATCGCCGGGGCCGATTTGCCGGATATGAACCAGAATACGACAACGGGTTTTCGCGTCCGCTCGCGGTCGCCGCCGCTGACCTCATAAATATAAAGCGGCGGTGCCTTGGGGTCGCGGTTTTTGCCAACGCGAAATCCGCCGGACACCCGCGTGTGGATCTCCACTGACGCTTCGAGGCCGTCGTATAGTTCGTCGATCTGGATAAGATTGGATCGGTCTTCATACCGCGTCGGGAAGTAGTCCAGGAGGTCTTCGACCGTCGCCTCTTCCACGTTGGCCTTTGCCGCGAGATTGGCCACGGCCGCCGCCAGCTTTCGCGACATGTTCTGCGAAAGTCCGGCGATCTGGTGAGAATTAAGCTCCGTGATCGGTGTCGTCAGCGTAATTTTCATGCGGTCCCGATAGTATAACAACTTGACCGATCGTATGTTAAAATTGGCTGTGATGGAAAAGAAATACGTCGAAAAGCGGGGCGGTGGATACTATGTCGCGGGAACACGTGTCTCGCTGGATTCGATCGTTTATATGTTTAGGGAACGGGCCTCTCCTGAATATATTCACCATTCCTTTTCTGTTCTTACGCTTGAAGAGGTCTATGGCGCTATCGCGTTCTACCTGCGCAACGAAAAGAGGATAGATAAGTATTTAGAGGGTTCAGAGATAAAGTTCGAACGGGAGGCATCCAAACGGCGAGAGAAATTTAAGAAAACGAACCCCGACCTTTACGAGCGCCTTCGGGAGGCGAGGAAGGCTCTTTCCCGATGACGCTAAAATTTCTGTGTGACGCCGATTTTCGGATGGCCATTGTTGACGGGCTTTTGCACTTAGATCCGCGGATAGACATTCGATCGGCGGATGAAGCCGGCCTTCGTAGCGTTCACGACCTGAACGTGCTTGCTATTGCGGCTGACCAAGGCCGCATAGTACTCACGCACGACCGACGAACAATGCCTCATCATTTTGCTCGTTTCATCCAAACCCGAGATTCCGCTGGGGTAATTGTCGTCGCCCAGAACGTCGCTGTCCGCACCGCCATCGAAGAGATATACCTCGTTTGGGCCGGGGATGATGCCAATGTCTGGGTAAACCGCATTAGCGATATTCCGCTCTACGTTTCTAGGCTAAACGGATTAAAATCCGTGTTCCGATCAAAGTAATCCTCGTGTTCGGCGCGTTTTAGCCAGTCGACAACGACGTATGTTAGCGGCGTTGCGAATACTTCCCAAAGGACCTTGATGAAATAGTTGCCGATCATTACGCTGATCAGTTGTTCATTCGACCAAGTGCCGTAGAACGCAATTGGATAGAAGATCGCGGAGTCGGCTATTTCGCCGGCGATGGTCGATCCGATAGTTCGCGTCCAAAGGTACTTGCCGGTCGTGAACAGCTTCATTTTGGCGAGTACGAACGAATTGACAAACTCGCCGGCCCAGAATGCGATCAATGAAGCGGCCACGATCCGCGGGGTTTGGCCAAAGATCAGATTGACCGCCGCCTGCTGCTCGGGCGACATTGTAGGGGCCGGATGCA
>JADLDC010000357.1 GCA_020846885.1 Acidobacteriota bacterium
AGTCGCCCTTATCGCCTGCTCTCGAAAATTGTTAGTAATCCTAAATGCCATGCTCAAAAATAACCGAGCCTGGCAGGTAAAACCAGACCTCACTTGACTTGACTTCTAACACAGTTGCTTCGTGGTCCTGGACCCACTTTCTCGATTGCAGCCGTTAACATTGCCGATATCCCCGCTCCACCCGTGTGAGGAAGTTTTATTGACACCGTGACGGAAAGCGTTTATCGTGTTTTTGCCCACATCTTATCCGGCAGACGATTCTCTTGCGCATTATAAGCCATCGTCTATAGCGTCGATCCAAATCGCGACTTCTGGCTTGAAATTGCCGTTCGTTCCCAGGAGATAGTAAATGCGGCAACAAATAAGTAAGAGTAGAGATGAACTGGATGCTGAGGTTGAGGTTGAGCGATGCTATGAAGCGTTCTCCTTATCGTGGGATGACAGTGATTATTATGTCGCTCTCGCTAGTTTAGGAAGCCTTTTTACGTTACTACCTCATTTGACCAAGGAGAGGCAAAAGGAATGGCACGGACACCTGCGGAAGATTGAACTGACTCAAGCCGTGATATTCGAGGTTGAGCTCCGCTCCAAAGGAGTGCTTGACCACATGCTTCGAATTCTCTCGTTAGAAAATATGTTAATCTACGAGAATCTTGTGCTCGTTCTGTCCGGCGAGGAGGATCTCGAGCGGATTATTTTTCTCCTCCGGGAAGTCTACTCAGTAGAATTGTCGATCGATCTATCAGGAATCAAGAGAAGACTAATGTCACTAGAAAATAATCTGGTTGTTCGGAAAGAGCTCTTGAGTGCCAAGAGAGCTATGCGGCGTAACGCGAGGTTTCCCCGTTCTCGGTAAATCTATTGAACCCTCCTGGGTATCGCGGCCCTGGGTGTCAGAAACTAATGAGCGTAGACCAGATGCGTTTTTCTATGATGGGCGTTCCAACCTGATTCAGAAAACGAATGCACGTGGGGTGAAGGTGCAGTATGTTTACCAGGCGGGCGGAGCGGACGACCCGTTGAATCGATTGCAGAGGATAAACTACGATCTTTCGGGGCCGCGGGATACGAGTATTCCGATCGGCTGGACGCCGCCGTCGAATTTTACTTACATGGCGACGGGCGACAAGACGCGGGTGCAAATGATCGACACGGAGTACATGGTCAATCAGACCTATGCCTACGATGTCGAAGGGCGTGTGAGCGAGTTTACCCAGAAGATAAAGTATCGCGAAAACTATCCGATGACGATGAGCTATCTTTATGATTCGCTCGATCGGGTGATGGAAGTAAAATATCCTGAACGCTGGAACAACGGCGGCGGGCGGAAAATCGTGGCTCACACTTATGATTCCGCGAGCCGGTTGAGCACTCTGACTTATGATGGGAGTCAGCACGCCGGGAATATTATTTACAACGCGTCGGGTCAGACAACGCAGGTAAAGGTAGGGACGGCGGGAGCGAACCAAGTAACAGAAGATTATACGTTTGACGCGCAGACGGGATTGCTCACAAACCAACAGGCCAAGTTGGCCAGTGCCGCCAACCCGTTCATTGATCTTTCCTACGACTATGCCCGCAATAACTCTGTCGGATCGTTGAACGGTAAGACGGGGCATTTGACGAAGATAACGGACAATCTGAACAACGCGAAGAACCGCGAATATGAATTCGATGTGCTTGGAAGATTGACAAAAGCAAAAGGCGGGCCGACGGGGAATCTGTGGGATCAGACTTACAGTTACGACCGTTGGGGGAACAGGTTGAACGTTGCCGTTCGTGCCGGAAGCGTCGCGGCCGACGGTTCGCCGATGCCAAGCGACGGCATTCCGAATCTCTCGTTTGATAATACATCGAACCGAATCACAACTGCGGGCTTCCAATACGACGTAAACGGCAACATGATCCGCAGCTTGGCCGAGGACGGCGTGACTTGGGTCAAATACGAATACGACGCCGCGAACCGTTTGAACATCATCCGCCGCGATTCGGATCAGGTGCAGCTTGAGCGGTTCCAATACGACCACACAAACGCCAGAGTCCAATCGCACGACCCGGCGACGAATCAGTACAAGACATATGTGAGCGCCGGCGGGACGACGCTGGCCGAGTTTACCGAAACGACGATCAATGTTCCCGTGTGGACAAAGAGCTACACTTACCTCGGCGGCTCGCAGCTTGCCACAATAACTCGGAACGGGCAGAACGAGCACGTCGAATACAATCATCCGGACCGGCTTGGGACAAAGGCAAAGACAAACCAATCCGGCGGGACCTCGACCGAACAGGCACATCTCCCGTTCGGCCGCCCGCTCGACGCGGAAACGTCTCCGCCAATGGCCGGAGATAATAAACGCTTCACGAGCTACGACCGAAGCGCGTTCACAAAGCTCGATTACGCGGTCAATCGAACTTACGATTCAAAACTCGGCAGGTTCACTCAGGTCGATCCGATAGGCATGCAAGCCGCATCCCTCGCCGCCCCGCAGACGCTGAATTTGTATAGCTATTGTGGTAACGATCCGATAAACAACACCGACCCAAGCGGCCTGTTCTGGGGCTTTTTGAAGAAACCTTTCAAGTGGATCATGGTGGCGGTCGCAGTAATCGTAGCCATTGTGACGATCGTTGGCGTATTTTCCGTACCATTTACGATAGCGGAATTGCTCGGTGCAATTAGCGCAGGTTCGGGGGCTATCGCTGGGGTTGCCGGGGCCTTAGGGTACAACAATGTGGCGCGGATCTTTGGCCTGATCGCGGTTGCGACGGGTTTTGGCAGCCTGATAGCGGCACATATAAGTGCACCGGATTTCTCGTCGTATATGTCTCTGAAAGAACTCGGACGAGCCCTGGAGATTGATGGAGCTATACAAATTGCGAGAACGGCGGCGTGGCAAGGCATCTTTACTGGCGTTGGGGCGATTGCTAACGGTCTAAGCGGTGATGATAAGAAGAAGAGATCTGAAATGACGGACGCCGATAAGCTAAAGCTGGCAATACAAAATGCGCTCGCCCGACTTACCGGGGAGTGCTTGGACTACATTCGAGGAAACGACATTGCTAAAGACCCAGACGCGATTGGCAGAACAATCCCTATCGTTCACGATCAAGCGGTAATTGCCGCGCAAGGTCAAGGCGTGGTGGCCGCCTCAACCGCGGGGAAAGGCATGCAGGGAAAAGTCTGGGTAGGAGATGAATTCTTCGGGGACCTACCTGGACTGAACAAAACTGGTTTCAAATGGCCTCTGCCTTCGCAGCGTAGGCAGGCAGTACTTCTGGATGAACTTAGGCATTTGACTATCGGCAACGGACATCCAAAAACCGGGAGGGACAGTTATCAGGATGTATTGGAAAACATATCCAAGAAATGCTTCTAGCAAAATTCGACGAGCAAGATTCACCACATATTTAAGCGTGCTGGCTTTGTCTGCCGTAATTATGATCTCGTGCGTGCACGACAAAGAGTCCAACGTTGCAAGGATCGCGGCACCTCTACCCTCGCAGATCCCTGAACGTAATGACACAGTGGAACCGCAGTCTAAACGCCTTATCAAAATTGAATGGGATCGACCGGGTTGTCTTGGAAATTGTCCAAACTACTGGGTCGCCGTCTATTCGGATGGGCAAATCTTTTCCGAAGGGGAGAACTCCGGCAGATTGGACAAGCAGAAAATTTCGCTTTCGGAAGTATCCCATCTGACAAGGCTCTTTGAAGAAGCGGGTTTCGTGCAGATGTCGGATCGATATGTCCCCGGAGAGAATTGTCCGAATGAGCTTTCCGATGCACAAACGGTCATATTGACATTCTCGACAGGTAAAACGGACAAAGCGGTCACATACTACCGAGGCTGCCAACTTGAGGGAGAGTCTGCTCGACTGTTGAATCTGCTGAACAAGCTCGAGGTATTTGCAAGAGCGCAAGATTGGATCAATTAGTGCTGGCACGACGGCGACCTAGCTACGGCGGCAATGATCCGATAAATTTTACCGATCCCAGCGGCCTATTCTTCGGAAGTTTCTTCCGCTGGCTGGGCAGGCTGATAATGAGCCTTTTCCGCTCCCGCGTCGCCCGGAGGATCGCCATCAGGTTTGTCGTAAACTTTGCATTGTCCGGCGGCAACTTCGGCGTCGCGATCAGGAGCGTGATTCCGGACATTTTACAATCGACAGGACTCTTCCCCGATCCCCGCTCGACAGTCCCGTGGCTAGCCGGAACGAGGCTTCCGATAAGCCTCGGAACGAGTACGTTGAGCAAGTATATAATCTACAACTTCTTGTCTGCGACTCGGGAGAGGGTAGGGTCGTGTGACCATTGGCTTCTTGCCAACTATGACAGGCTCAAACGCTTCTTTGATCAGATCTGGGACAAGACGCAAAAATCTAAGACCGCGAAGGCTCCCGATGGACTTGAAGCCGGCGGTATAATTTGGATCAGTGGCGCAAACTATACAACAAGCGATCGGCGTGAGGAGATTAGTTGGGAAATCTATAGCGGGACAGTGGAAGAGGGCGGTATGGGAATGGGGGACGCGTTCGAGAATTGGCAGTTTGCGAAAAAGCAGGCGCTAACAAGAAGTAATCTAGCAGCGGATTGGAGTTTTCTCGTCGTTCATACGCACCCGGATAATGTCCCGGGATCATCCGGACCAGGCGATTCCAGTAAAGCGGTTTACTCCCCAGAAGCCACAGTGACGGCGACAGAGATTGTTGTGTACAAAGGGTATTACGTCCGTGGTAGTCGCCAAGCCAAGAGCACGCCAATATGCCGAATTAATAGGTAGCACTTCTATGGGTAAGCGGTCGTTCAAATCTCTATCAGGCAGAACCCTTCTCTCTCTGCTGACGGTTTTCGTGGTTTTGTTGTTGACTGGATGTTTGGCGACAGATCAAGGGGCAAATCGGAACACGAACGAAGTGGTTCAAGCAGTTGCAGATCTTCCGAGCGGCGGCGACATTATTGAGATCGATCCTTACGAATCCGCCGATGCGTATTGTGGAGATCTTATCGAGAAGATCTCGCCAAAATTAGGATTAGCACCGCTTGCAAAAACGAACGCGGGACCGGAACAGTTTCAGTTTCGACTCTGGACCAACCTATGCGGCCTGGCCGACCCGAAGCTGCTGGATGTTCGCTCAGGCGGGAAGGAGAACAGCGCGGTGTTTTTCAATATCAACAGACGGGCGGACGCGATCAAATCGCCTGGGCAACGTCTTGCAAGCCCGAAATCGGGTTGGAACAAAATGCTGTTTGAAATGAGAAACCGACTAACTACGCCCAAAGGCCTCGTTCGCGATCCAAACTTTGATTTAGACCGGGATGAATCCGTGATCCTGTTGGAAGTGCTCGATAAGGGAGACTACCGCAGAATTCTTTACGGGCAAAAGACGACCTTTCCCGATGGAAAGAGGCTAATAGATACCTGCAAATACGTGGCATCTGAATTTAACATAGAGATGAATTGCGGCAACTAAAGGCCCGTCAAGCCCGCATCGCACGTTTGTGCTCTTTGTGTCTTAAACTTGTTGGCCTTTCGGCGAAAAAAAAGCCGTCAAAACAAAAGCCGCATAGGAAACCCTTGGAAAATCGTGGCTCACACGTAAGATTCGGTATTTTTCATGAGCTTCGCTCCTTTTTTCGTGCTGTTCGTGGTGGCGAAAACGGGAACTAACCACGAAACTCACGAATTGAAGACGCGAAGGCCGCGAAAAGGATGCCGCTCACTGTTGTCCGGCTGAATCGTTCGCGGAGACGCTGGCTTGGGCTTGGGCCTGGGCCGCGCCCGACCGTGAGAGATTTGTATCCGCTCTCCCATCCTGTTTCGTGCGTTTCGTGGTCCTTCGATATTAGACTCGGAGATGAACCGAAATGATTAATTGGCTTGCAAAGGATGCCTATCGTCAAGATGTAGACAGACTTCTCGAACGAGGCATGGTCAACTATTTTGACATATGCGTCTTCAAACTTGACCGAAAAACAATTCAAGATTTTACTGGTGCAAACGTTGAGGTTGAGACCGCAGAATTTGCGGAACCTGGTCCTTTTTCTCGGTGGTATGGCTTCGACTTACAAACGCCGATTCAGCTCACGCACTTTGAGGCAGGGGACGGATTGACCTTACTGACCGCAGGCCTCGAGACAAGACCAATATTCTCGTGGAAAATGGTTCGAGAGTTTGATCTATCTTCGGCATTTATTACAGGATTGAAGTGGATAACGGGTAAACCAGATGCGAGCGTCTCTGTTTTTGCGCGAGAAGCGAGAGGTATCGTCCTTGAACTTTATAGGGCTGAATCGGAGAGCGATGCAATTGAATTTCAAGACTTTTTGAGGTCAGCTGGGTATTTGAAGGAGTTAATTATTGACAGGTCCGATATACTTTCCTGGCAATGGATAGTTAGAGCGAAAGAAAAAGAAATCGGACGATACACATCAAGGTATGATGCCCAGCTTTTCGGCGCATTGAAATCGGAGCAACATGAGGGGATCGTAGATGTTTTTGCCGAGGAGGTTTACAGTACCTGCGCACAGAAACGTCACAAACTTAACCCGAAACGTTGATCCCGGTATGAACATTTTCACAAGCGTTACCATAGTTCCCTTATTGCTTTCTGTCGTTTTTGGCGCGTCCTGCCAAAGCCAGAGGGCCGTCACTCAAAATGAAAGTGGCAGAAAGGCGCGCCCTCCGGATGTTAGCCCTACAGCGTTTAATCCTCGTGACAGTCGGAACGAACTAATAAACGAGGCTGGTTGGGTACTGCCACAATTGTCTTCGTTCCAAGAGAAATCGAGAGGGGAGTATAAGGCAAAGGCGATAGCCAAGATTGAGCAGACGTATTATGTACCCCTCTCTGATGTAATTCAGACTGCAGATGGTAATACCTTCAACGAAGTTGGTATGGATCCGGACATTGAAACCAAATCATGGCTAATCAGATATTTGAAGGTGTTTTCAGCGGATGGGCAACCATTTTGTTATGTTATGAGAGGTAATTTGGTTGACGTTGACGCAAGCGGCGAGATTAAGGGGCGCCAGGCAATGAGCATTATTTTGGTCTATTCAGATCGAGACGGCGACGGGCGCTTCGAAAGTTTCGAGTATAGCGGCTCAGAGGCACCTTTGATTCCGGGGCGTCTGACAGAACGTTAACACTCAGAGATGAGGCACGGATACAATTTGTCCGGCGCAATGATTGAACAGCAATATCCAAGCGGACGGAAAGTTCAAAACGTTCTGGATGCCGATGGTTCGCTCGAAATGGCCGGCGGGTGGTCGTTGGCGGTGGTGCTGGTTGTTGGAATCTGGTAGATTCAAACGATTATGAACAATCGGATGAGAGTGTTTCAGGCGGTTTTTGTTGTTTTTTCGTTGGCGATATTGCCGGTCGCGAGTGTTGGGGCGTCGCCGGACCCGGTGCGGGGAAAGCATGCGATGGTTGCATCGCAGCATGTGCTGGCCTCGCAGATCGGCGCCGAGGTTATGAAAAGGGGCGGCAACGCGGTGGATGCGGCTATAGCGGTTGGGCTTGCGTTGGCGGTGGTTTATCCTGAGGCGGGAAATATTGGCGGCGGCGGATTTATGCTGATCAGGCGGCCGGACGGGAAGGCATTCGCGATCGATTACCGCGAGATGGCGCCAAAGGCCGCGGACCGCGACATCTTTTTAGGCAAGGACGGCAAATTGATAGAAGGCGAAGGCGGTTCGACCGTCGGGTATCGCGCGTCGGGTGTTCCAGGAACGCTGGCGGGATTTGATCTTGCGTTCAGAAAATACGGTTCCGGCAAGATCAAATGGGCGGACCTTGTCGAACCGGCGCGAAAGCTTGCCGCCGACGGGTACATACTTTCATATCGGCTTGCCAATCTGCTTCACGCCTATCGCAACACTCTTTCGCGCTATCCGGACAGCAACCGAATTTTCCTGAATGACGGCAAGTTTTATCAGGAAGGCGATCTTTTCAAACAGCCTGACCTTGCTGCAACGCTTGCCCGCGTCGAAAAAGACGGCGCACGCGAGTTTTATATCGGTCAAACCGCCCGCCTGATCGCCGACGATATGAAGGCGAACAACGGCCTGATCACGCTTGACGATCTGAAGAACTACACGGCAAAGGAACGCGAACCGCTCCGCGGCACGTATCGCGGATACGAGATCATTACAATGCCGCCGCCAAGTTCAGGCGGTATCGTGATGCTGCAGATACTGAATATGATCGAACCCTTTGACGTAAAGTCGATGGGTTTCAATTCGTCGACCGAACTTCATCTTTATGCCGAAGCTTCGCGGCGTGCATTTGCCGATCGGTCGGAGTATATGGCGGACCCTGATTTTGCCGAGGTTCCCGTTTCGACACTTGTTAAGCGAACATATGCAGCGCAGCGGATGAGGTCGTTCGATCCAAGAAAGGCCACGCCGAGCGCTACGCTGAAACCCGGCGATCTGAATATTTCAGAAGGAACTGAGACGACGCATTTTACGGTCGTCGATCCAGCGGGAACGGTTGTCTCGAATACTTATACGATCAACGACCTATACGGCTCAAGCGTAACCGCAAAGGGAACCGGCGTTTTGCTTAATGACGAAATGGACGATTTTGCCGCACGGCCCGGCAAAGCAAATATGTTCGGCCTTATCCAGGGTGAGCGGAACAAGGTCGAAGGCGGCAAGCGTCCGTTGTCTTCGATGACGCCGACCATCGTTTTGCGAAAGGACGGTTCGCCGTGGTTCGCACTCGGTGCCCGCGGCGGCCCGCGGATAATTTCGGCCGTGGTCCAAAGCGTTATAAATGTGATCGATTTCGATATGGACATCCAACAGGCGATCGACGCGCCGCGGATACATCATCAATGGCTGCCTGATCAGATCTATTACGAACAATTCGGCATTTCGGCCGATACGATGAATGTGCTTTCATCATATGGCCATAAATTCGCCGACAGACCGGGCAACATAGCGTCGGCGACGGCGATCATGATCGACAAGGACGGGGTCAGGCTTGGCGCGATCGACTCAAGGAGTGACGGAGCGGCGGTGGGATACTAGCGCGATTGCGGATTTGGGATTGCGGATTCAGCCCTATTCGGCTATTCGGTGGTAAACAGTTACGAACCACAGAAGAAGATGAAGAGATCGGATTTTTGGAACAAGAGATCCGCCTCTATTCGACAATTCCGAATCCAAAATCCACGATCGGCAGAACCACCCCGTTAGCCGCGGCGGTGGCCGCCCCTCCTTAGTAAGGAGGGGAGTTACGAGCGTTCCTCGTGATTCAATAATTTCGTGGTGTTTTCTACCACACTTCCGCGTTCGGCTAGTTCGCCGGTGTCAGGTGTTCGCCAGGCTCCGTGCGGTGCTGTGTAGAAACCGGCAGGCTGTTGCTGCGGAGGCGGCAGGGCTTGGCCGGCCGCGTGGCCCTGCATCATTTCGGGCTGCTGCCGCGGCAGACCGAGATCATTCCTGCGTTTTACCGGCCGGCGTGATGATGGCAGCATTATCAGCGAACCCAATAGGATCGCAATAGATCCAAAAATACCTGTGGCAACACAGATCTCCGGCATCGGGTCGGCGTCCAGGATCTCCCACATGACCGCGAAGAACAGGAAGAGGATAAGCCATAGAAACCCAAATCCAACACCGTTCTTTTTATTGAAAAGCGTTCGTTTCTGTTCCATCAATTCAAGCTGCGGCAATGTGCCGCCGTGCTGGAGCAGCTCCGGTATCAGCCCAAGCTGGAAACCGCACTTAGAACAGAATTTCGTCTCGTTTGAAACTTGCTGCTGGCCGCAGCGTGGACAATGCATCAGCTCTCCTCGGTCATTGACGGATTTCGCAATAAGACTTCCTGACAAACGAATTCTTGCACGAAAAAGTTCGCAATGCAATGAAATCGAATTGTTCTCTGGATCGGGAGTCTTTACCTCAAAGGCCACGAAGATGAAGAAGAAAAGGCCGCAAAAGAAATTATACCGACCTTCGCATTCTCAAACCCGAGGCGGCGGTATTCCGGTCAAAACGTGAAAAACCGCAAAGGCCCGGCCCTGAAAATTTTCGGCACGGGCGAGGGCCTTTAGTAAAAGTTCGAATATCGAACTGAGTTCTTCCGGAGCCGGGATCGATTTGGAAAGGTCAGCGTCCGAAGCAAAAAAGCCAAACCCGCGGATCCGTGTTTTTTCTACCTCAAACAGATATTCCTCGATCTTCCCGTTTGTCGAAAGCTCTTCCGGCAGCGTCCATTCGAACGGATCATCCCAAAGCCGTGCTGTGATGCCGCCAAACGTTTGTTCAACCGCTCCGGCTGACCTGAGAAGATATTCGCCGAACGTGCCGGATTTCGCTTCCTCCGGCGGCGTAAAAAGCAGGCCCGCCGGCATCGCGGAGACGGCCGCAACTGACCGTTCGTGCAGGGAACGAAAACATTGGTCAAAGGAGCCGATCTGTTTGCGGACGAGTTTGCCGGAGGACATCACCCCGAATCATACTTCCATGCGGGTCCTGATGTCATCTGCGCACCCTAACGCTTTTCGATCCGGCGGTCCTCTTCATACATTCCGAGGCCGTAGTTTTTTCCATTCCAGCTTACGCCGGAACCTACGCGGCCCTTGACACCGATCCGGGCACCTTTTGCCGGCACCGATTCCTGCGTTATGACCCAAATGGATCCTGTGCCGTCGTCGATCTTGTACGCTCCGCCGCGAACCGATGTCCCTGGGATCGTAAGTCCGTAACTGTCTCGCACCGTGCCGGCGATAGCAACCTCTTTGTCGGAATATCGAGACGGATTTGCCTCAATATCAGCGATCGAAACGCGTTTTGGACACGCCGCGAGAAAAACGACCGAAGCCAATGTGCACAGAAGCAGAACTGAAAGTTTTTTATTCATTCAAGGACCCCTTTTATATTAATAATTCGGGAAGAGCATCCGCTACAAAAGATTCAATTTACGGGCTAAAGTTTGCCATATTTTTTACTTTCTGCGATGCTGGAAGGAAAGCAAACCCATTTTTAGCGGCGTCTGAAGAATGATCGTGGGACAGAAAGATCCTTCATCTGAGAGGCTCGTGTTTACGTCCAGCGTAGACGGCGAGGTGTGGCACCCTGAAAAAAGTGTCGGCGCGTATGAATGGTGGTATTTCGACGCGCTGTCAGATGCGGGGAACGAGGCGGTTTCGATCGTCTTTCTTGACACCCGCGTTGAGGCCGATGGTGCGGATGAGCGGCTCAGCATTCCTCCATCCAACTCGGTTTCTTTGATCCGGCCCGCAGTTTCGTTTACATACTTTTCCGGCGGAAAGATCGTCTGCCAGGCAAAGGCCGACTTTCCGCGGAAAGAGTTTTCGGCCAGCGATTCTTCGCCCAGATGCAGTATTGGTGAAAGCGGATTCCGGTTTGATTCGGCTATTTACGGTTCGGGATATCTTGTGTCCGTCGCGCTTCCTCTATCACGCGGCCGCCGGCTCCGTGCAGATCTTGAATGGCTTGCGATCGAGTCAGATCTGGACCCCGTGCCAGGGCCCATCCGATCCGAAGGGCATTGGTGGAACATGGTCGCCCCGCGCTGTGATGTGAGCGGTAAGATCACAATAGAAGGCCCGCGGGACAGCGGCCGCGAGTCGCACAGTTTTCGCGGCACTGGCTACCACGATCAGCATCTGGACGAAGGATGGCTGACAGGTTCGCTAAGCAGTTGGCAATGGGGCCGGGCACATTTTGCCGATTCGACCGCTGTATTCTGCCGATTCTCAGGGCCGGGCTGTCCCGAAGGCCGGTCGATGCTGCTGTTGACCGGTGACGGAACCTTGCGGTCGCTTGAACCCGTCGAACAAGGCGGGTCCGTTCCTGAGAACGGAAAGAAGGGCTTTGACCTGGTGTTTACGGACGGCGCCGAAGATCTTCGCCTACGAGCCGTTCCGCAACAACTGATCGAATCAAATTTTTATCGGCAGCGATTTCTGACCGCAATAACGCTGAATGCCCACGGCCACGAGCATGTGGCGAACGGCCTGAGCGAGATAGTTGCCCCGCCGGCCCTCCGGTATCGAATGCTCTCATGGCTCGGCAGGCTCCGCGCCACATCCGGCCTGTGATCACCGGGAATATCGATGCGGGACCGCCTCTCCGTTCAGAATATACTCAAGACCGGCCCCGGAGGAACGTACGGTCAGGACGGGATTTCCTTGACCTCACCGTAAAGCCCTCTTAAACTAGGAGTTTAAGTTAGCCTCACTCATAAGTTTATGTCACACGATCTATTCAATACACGCCGGGCCTTTTCTACGGGTTCGGGCCGCGAAGGTACATTTTACTCGCTTCCCCAGCTTGCCGAGGCGGGACTTGGGGACATCTCCAGGCTTCCGGTCTCTATCCGCATTGTGCTGGAGTCGGTGCTTAGAAATTTTGACGGCGGCACGCGTATAAGCGAAGCAAATGTTAGGGCGCTGGCGGGCTGGCAGGCGAACGCCGAACGTACTGACGAGGTCCCGTTCGTCGTGGCCCGGGTCGTGCTTCAGGATTTCACGGGCGTGCCGCTGCTGGTCGATCTGGCGGCGATGCGTTCCATCGTTCAGCGGATGGGCAAGGACCCGGGCCTGATCGAACCGCTCGTGCCGGTCGATCTTGTAATAGATCACTCCGTTCAGGTTGATTTTGCCGGTAGCGAGGCCGCCTACACGCGGAATATGCAAATGGAATTCCGCCGCAACGAACAGCGATATCGTTTTCTCAAATGGGGAACTCAGGCGTTTAGCGGATTCAGTGTTGTCCCACCCGGCATCGGTATTGTTCACCAGGTCAATCTTGAATATCTGGCAAAGGGTGTTTTCGAGCGTGATGGAGTCTATTTCCCTGATTCTCTGGTCGGCACAGATTCGCACACGACAATGATCAACGGCTTGGGCATTGTCGGCTGGGGCGTCGGCGGGATCGAGGCTGAAGCGGGAATGTTGGGCCAGCCGGTCTATTTCCTCACGCCGGACGTGATAGGCGTGCATCTGACAGGCGAACTTCCGCAGGGTGCGACGGCCACGGATCTCGTTCTCCGCGTCACCGAAATGCTCCGCAAGGCGAATGTGGTGGGCAAGTTCGTCGAATTTTTCGGTGAAGGAGCGGCCGCCCTGCATGCTACTGACCGGGCGACGATCGCGAATATGGCTCCGGAGTATGGAGCGACCATGGGATTCTTCGGCGTGGACGAGAAAACGCTGGATTATTTCACCGCGACGGGGCGCACGAGCGAGCAGATCGAGACCATTAGAAATTACTATACGGCGCAAGATATGTTCGGTATCCCGAAGGAAGGCGAAGTCGATTATACAAATGTTTACGATCTTGCCCTCGAAACGATAACGCCGTCCGTCGCTGGCCCCAAGCGCCCGCAGGACCGGATAGAACTTTCGAACCTCGATGATAAATTTGTCGAACTTTTTTCGAAACCGCTTGCTGACGGCGGTTACGGGAAGAACCCGGCTGACCTTACGAAGCGCCACATGGTGACGATGGACAGTTCTCCGACAGGCGTTGTCGAGGGCGGCGGCGATCAGAATCCGCGGTCGATACCGCTGCCGGTTGCAGGTGATCTGGTCAGCAGGAAGAATACGAACATCACGACCGAGGTCGAGATGATGAATAACCGCCCGACACCCGACCGCATAGACCTCAGCGATGCTCCGGATAAACCTGAACCTGTCGCGACCAGCATCGGCAACGGCGACGTGCTCATCGCGGCAATAACTTCTTGCACGAATACGTCGAATCCCGCGGTAATGATCGCGGCCGGGATCGTTGCCAAAAAGGCGGTCGAGAAGGGGCTGAAAGTTTCGCCGTTCGTAAAAACTTCGCTCGCGCCGGGCTCTCGTGTTGTTACCGAATATCTTGAAAAGACCGGCCTGCAGCCTTATCTTGATGAGCTTGGCTTTAATCTTGTCGGATATGGCTGTACGACGTGTATCGGCAATTCGGGCCCGCTCGACGCCGCGATCGAAGAGGAGGTCGTTGGCAATGACATTATTGCGGCCTCGGTTCTCTCGGGTAACCGAAATTTCGAGGCCCGCGTTCATCAGAACGTGAAGGCGAACTTTCTGATGTCGCCGCCGCTGGTGGTGGCCTATGCTCTTGCGGGAACGGTCCTGAAAGACGTTTATCTTGAACCGATCGGTCAAGATGCGGCGGGCGAAGATGTATTTCTCAAGGACATTTGGGCCTCGCTGGACGAAGTTCGTGAATATCTTGCCAAAGCGTTTGATCCGAACACTTACAGGCGGCTCTATACCGAGTTTGCCGAGCAGAATCCGCTTTGGAACGACATCGAATCCAGTACCGGAGAGATCTATGAATGGGACCCGGCCTCGACCTACATTCAGGAACCACCTTATTTTGAGGATTTCTCAATGGAAACGGGCAGGTTTTCGGACTTTTTTGGTGCAAGGGCCTTGGCGATCTTCGGTGATTCGGTAACCACCGACCACATATCGCCGGCCGGGGCGATCAAGGCCAATTCTCCGGCGGGGCTATATCTTCAGGAGCGGGGCGTTCAGCCGATCGACTTTAATTCGTATGGCTCACGCCGGGGAAATGATCAAATAATGGTTCGCGGCACCTTTGCGAACGTCCGCATAAAGAACCTGATGATGGCACCTGTCGAAGGCGGTGTTACACGTTCTCAGCCAGACGGTGAAGAGATGTCGATCTACGATGCGGCAATGAAATATAAGGCATCAGGCACGCCGCTAGTCATTTTTGCCGGAACCGAATACGGAACGGGCAGTTCACGCGATTGGGCAGCGAAGGGGACGCGGCTGATGGGTGTTCAGGCGGTCATTGCTCAATCATTCGAACGCATTCATCGTTCGAATCTCGTCGGCATGGGCGTACTTCCGCTTCAGTTCAAGGACCAGCAATCAGCGGCGGGCCTGGAACTGAATGGGACCGAAACTTTCGATCTTGTAGGCCTTGAGAATACTGAGGTCAGGCCAAGACAGGATGTGACGCTAAAGATCGAACGGGCGGACGGCGAGACCCAGGAAGTGGCCCTAACTCTCCGGATCGATACGCCTATCGAGCTGGAATATTACAAGGGTGGAGGCATTCTTCAGTATGTTCTTCGCCAATTGCTTTCTCCCCGTACCGAAGCGGCGGAAGCCGCAAACTAGGCCGGCGGCCGGCCCTATGCGGCACCCGGATATTTTTGTTTTGCCTGACGCGCAGGATTTTTGTTGGAATCGCGGCCTTTAGGTAGTAGATTTAGCAGTGCAAGGCCGCTGAACGACACGTGCAGGAGTAGATCATTAAATGAAACGCATCATTACCCTCAGCTTTCTCTTCGTTTTCGTATGTGCGGGTGCGGCCCCGTTGTCGGCCCAGCGCGGGCGCGATATCAAGCCATCAAAGCCCGGTGCGGCCAATAGATTTTCTTCCGTACGCGCCTATTCAGACGGCCGGGGCGTGTTGGTTGAATGGTTGATTGCGGCCGACGCAAATGATCTGGGTTTCTATGTCTATCGCCTCGACGAGACCGGTTCCGAAGTTCCCCTGGGCGATATGGTGCTGAGTTCGGTCCTTCAGGCGGGAGAAAAGGCTTCGGGTGTGGAGAGATATTCGTTCTATGATCCTGACGGTTCGGCGGGGTCGATCTATTACGTTAAAAAGTTTGCCTTCGACGGCCGTTCGCACACTTCGGCGTCCGTTTCGGTGGATTGGGTGAGTGACATGGCAAAGGTGTCGCCCGATGCGGCCGGTGCGATAGCCCGCCAGCCGGCAAATACCAAACAACGTCCGGGCCTGTTCAAACAAGATCTATCGCTGCCCAAAGCGCTCGCCCAGGAAGTGATCAACAATCGAACGTCCGCCGACGCGACAACCCATGCGTGGGTCGTCTCGCAGCCTGGCGTTCGGATCGGGATCCGAAGGGAGGGCTTTTATCGGGTAACCAAAACGGAGCTGCAAAATGCGGGTTTCAATGTCAATGGCGATCCCAACTTCTGGCAGTTGTACCGCGCGGGCGTGGAACAGGCCATGATCGTTGGGCCGAGCGGTAACTACATCGACTTTTGGGCGACAGGCACGGACACCGTCGAAACGGACCTGGCGATGTATTATCTTGTTTCCGGCCCGTCGGCGGGAAAGCGGATAGCCTCGCGGGTTGCCCGCCCTGTTTCGGGAACGGTTGCGACCGCAAGCTATTCTCAGGTCTTTCAGCAAAAACAGCGGCTCTACTATCTAAATCAGGTCCTGAACGGGCCGGCCGAAAATTACTGGGGCGCGCCGGTCAATCCCGGCTTTGATACGACCTATAATTTTACCCTGACGGGTGTTGATCTAACGGTGCCGACCGCGACGCTCGAGGTCAAGTTCCAGGGCTATTCGCTGTTTCCGGTCGATCAGCACAGCGTTCAGGTCACGATCAACGGTAACGTCCTGCCGGCGACCGCAACAGGTACCGGCAGGGAGCCGTATTCAAAGGAATACACGATCCCGACCTCCTATCTTGCGGAAGGTGCAAATTCACTTGTTATGCGCTCGGTCAGCCCGGCCGGCGATTCCAGCTTTTTTGATTCGGTCAGTGTCCGATTCAAAAGAAGATTCCTTGCGGCCCAGAATAGGGTCAAATTTTATACAAGCAATTACCGCCTTTCGAAGCTTGAGGGCTTTTCTACCGCGAACATTCGCGTCTTTGACATGACCGCCGAGGGTGCTCCCGTTATTTGGACGAATCTGAACATCATTCAGGAAGGGCCGACCTTCAGTGTTCGGATGCCGGCGGACCGCGGCCGGTCGATGTTTGCTGTTGAGGATTCGGGGCTGCTGCAAGCGGCGACAATAACGGCAAATGACCCGTCAAACCTGAAGGTCCCGACGAACGCGGCGAACCTCGTAATAATCACGCACGCTAACTTTATGGCGCAGGCCCAGAACTGGGCTGCGTACAGAACCGGCCAGGGCTTTCAGGTAAAGGTTGTCGATGTCTCAGAGATCTACGATGAGTTCAACTACGGTGACCTGAGTTCGCTTTCGATCCGTGATTTCCTTCAGTACGCCGAAAATAACTGGCAAACCGTCCCGGGTTATGTATTGTTCCTTGGTGACGCATCCTACGACGCGCGGAACTATGAGGGCCTTGGCTATAACAACTTTGTCCCGACGCACATGGTGGACACCATCTATACGGAAACGGGGAGCGACGAATTTCTTGCTGATTTTAACGGCGACGGCCTTGCCGAAATGGCGGTCGGCCGAATAACGGCACGCAACGGCCAGGCGATCACCAATGCACTTGCGAAAGTTACGGCATTTGAGGCGGCGGCCCCGACGCTTGCGGCCCGCGGCGCTCTGTTTGCGTATGATTGCTACGATGCGCTCAACGATTATGATTTCAAGCAATACAGCACAACGCTGCGGAATAAGCTGGCGGTTAGCACGCCGGTCACAATGACCGGGCTGTGCGAGCCTGTCGCCGCTCCAGCGACGCCGCAATCAGTGTTGATCGATTCGATCAATATGGGCAGGCTGCTTGTGAATTTTTCGGGTCACGGGGCAAGAGGCACGTGGACAAGCGCGAACCCGTCGTACTTTTCCAACAACCAGGTTCCGATGCTGACCAATGCGAACAACCTTTCGATCTTCACTATGTTGACGTGCCTGAATGGCTATTTCATGCACTCGCAGCATGACAGCCTATCAGAAGCCCTTGTCGGTGCAACGAACGGGGGAGCTGTGGCGGCCTGGGCATCGACTGGCGAAACAACGCCGGCCGAACAGAACGCGATGGCGAATAGGTTCTACCAGCAAATGAACGCCGGGTCGATAGAACGCCTTGGCGATCTGGTGAACGACGCAAAGAACGTCATCTCCGGCGGAAGCGATGTCCGACTTTCATGGGCCCTGATCGGCGATCCGATGCTAAAGGTCCGGGTAGCAACCACCGGCGATCGCCCCGCGAAAAAAGCTCGACCGACATTCAGCGTAGCGGACGAAAATTGATGCTTTTCCGAGGCACATGCATCAAGAATAAAAAAAAGAGGGCGTCATTCGTGACGCCCTTATGCTAGAACTGAAACTCGCGAAAGGCTCGATTCGTTTTTTTTCGTGCCATTCTTTCGTGTGGTTCGTGTGGGCGAAGCCGGGACCTGGATCACGAAACACACAAAACAATGAAGCGAAGGCCACGAGTGGGAGGCTACGCGCTGTCGGTCAGGCCTGCTGTAAGGTAACAGCAAAATTGCTGATCCTGATAAAACTGTCCAATAGGTGTCCAACACTCAAGATAAAGGACTTAGGGATTATCCTAAGTCCTTTATTCTGTGGTACTCGCGGCGGGATTTGAACCTGCGACTTCTTCCTTCGGAGGGAAGCACTCTATCCACTGAGCTACGCGAGCAAATTTGTAGAACAGGCCGTTCGCCTGTTAGCGTTACAGGCTCCTGGCCTGTTGAGATCTTTATCTCGGCCTGAACGTAATACTTTTGATCCGGACTGCCTCGACCGGGCGTTCGCCAGCCTTTGGCGTGACGCCCGAGATGGTGCGGACATTGTTCATTCCGTCAATAACCTTACCAAATATAGTGTAATTCTTGTCAAATCCCGGTTCGCGTTTCAGCGTTATAAAAAACT